>NZ_JAVCWM010000040.1:0-48200 GCF_030846495.1 Massilia scottii
GATTAGAAACGAATTAAATTGCCTAACCGGGGTCAGACCTCCGAATAGAAACTAATTGCTGATGATCCTACATAAAGTAGCGCCTGACGCCCCCCGGTAGAAGTCCAGGTCTACATATACGCACCCGGTGGTGCTACTGCAGAGCTAAAATCAGTGGACGATGCGCAATTATTTCGAATTGGAGGTCTGACCCCGGTTGTAGGAATCTACGTGGCTGGGGCGGCGAGTTTGCGCTGGCGTTCTTCGCGCGGGGTGTTGCCGAACAGGGCGCCGAAGGCGGTCGAGAAGTGCGATCCGCTCGAGAAACCGCACATCAGCCCGACCTGGACGATCGAGTAATGCGTGTCGAGCAGTAACTGGCGCGCGCGCTGCAGCCTCAGCTCCAGGTAGTAGCGCGACGGCAGGCTGCCCAGGTATTGCTTGAACAGCCGCTCCAGCTGGCGCCGCGATATCCCCACCAGATTGGCGATGTCGTCCGTCGACAGCGGTTCTTCGATGTTCGCTTCCATTAAGGTCACCGCTTCGGTCAGCTTGGGCTGCAGGGCGCCGAAACGCGCCTGCAAGGCCACCCGCTGCCGCTCTTCCTTGCCGCGCACGCGGTCGATGCACAGCGTTTCCTTGATGCGCGCCTGGACCCCCGCCCCGAAGATGATCTCGACCAGGTTCAGCGCGAAGTCGATGCTGGCCGCGCCGCCGCAGCAGGTGAGCCGGTTGTCGTCGATCTCGAACAGGTTCGGGGTGAACAGGGCGCGGTCGGCCACGGTGTCGACCTCGGCGTACAGCGCCCACGGCAGGGCCGTGCGCACGCCGTTGAGCACGCCCGCGTCGGCCAGCCACAGCACGCCCGCCCCGACCCCGCCCCAGAACGGCGCGGCGCGGCAGCGCTCGATCAGGATGCGGCTGTTGGCCGGCTTCAGCGAGGCTTGCGCTTCGTCCGCCACGAGCAGCACCAGATGCCAGTGACGCTGGGCGTCGGCGGCAAACTTGTCGGGACTGCGCACGTCCACGTGCAAGCGCTCGGGGCCGAGGATCTTGGCAGCCAGGCGCAGCGGCTGGAACAGGCCGGCCCAGGTCAGCGCATCGGGTTCGCCGGCGTTGATGAGGAGCACGCGCAGCGGTGTTTCTTGCGCCAGGCGGGCGAGTTTGGCTAGTGGCATTGGACGGGCATGGGTGCGTCTGCAAAGTGCGTCATAACAAAGGGACCAGCGCCGGCAAGGCGCCTCGGAATTCCATCGGCTGACTATCATACCGGAGATCAACGAACCTGCCCGGGCCCGGCCAGCGGCCGCCATGCCATCCGGCCCGCTGCGCGCTGTATCAAATCAGCATCAGTGCGACCGCTACCGGGGCTGCCCAGCCCGCATAAGCCCGCGCGCCGCCGTCAAACCGGGCGCAGCCAGCTATAATCACGGCCTATGGGGGAACGTTATTTAAGGAGTGTGCGCTTGCTGGCCGAGTGCCTGCAGAGCTTCGAGCGCTTTTCGGGCGAATCCGTGCGCCAGTGCGGCTTGACGCATGCCCAGTTCGATATCATCGCCACGCTCGGCAATACGCAGGGCATGACGTACAAGGAACTGGGCGAGAAAACCTTGATCACCAAGGGCACGCTGACCGGCGTGATCGACCGCCTGGAACAGAAGGGCCTGGTTGCGCGCGAACGCAGCTGCGACGACAAGCGCTCGTTTTACGTGCGCCTGACCGCGCAGGGCGAGGCGGTGTTCCAGGAAGTGTTTCCCAAGGTGGTCGAGCAAGGCAGGCAATTGTTTTCGTCGTTCTCGGACGCCGATTTCGATACCATCGATGCCAGCTTGGGCAAACTCAAGCAAGTGATCGCCGACCATGCCGTTTGCCCCACATTACAACAACACAAGGAAGAAGATTGAAAACGACTCTGCTCGAAGGCAAAAAGCCCGCCCATTTTGACAAGCACATCATCGGCAACCTGCTGCTCAACGTGGCCACCCCGGACGAAGTGCGCCAGGAAAAGATGCTGATCGGCGTGCGCAACGAAGCCGGCGAGATCTATCGCCTGATCGGCGCAACCAAGCTCAACAGCTTCATGAATGCAGTCGAGGAATTGTTCGACCTGGGCCTGGTCGATGAGCTGCAGGATACCGAAGCGACCCAGGATGGCTGCGACGCGATCTTCAGCGAGCCCTGATTGCCAGGCCGTGTCCGCCGGCCAGCCCCGTGACAGGGGTGTCCGGGCGGCGCGTAGATAAATGCTTTAAAGCACGTTTTTACGACAAACACGGCTGGGTTATCGGAGTATAATTTTTTCATGGACAGACTCGAAGCGTACAAGAGCATCGCTGCTCAAGCAAGCCGGGGGGAACTGAGTTTCCCGACCAACGTCGACGCCACGCTCAAGCTGCAGCGCGCGCTGAACGATCCCGACTGTCATGCCGATACGGCGGCCCGCCTGGTGCAGGCCGAGCCGCTGCTGGCGGCGCGCACCGTGGCGATCGCCAATTCGGTCGCCTATAACCGTTCCGGCAATGAAGTGACGAATGTCCGCACGGCCGTGCAGCGGGTGGGTTTCCGTACCCTCAACGCGCTGGGCGCGGCGGTCATCGTGCGCCAGCTCGACAGCAAAATCACCGAACCCTCCCTGCGCGCCAAGGCCAGCCAGCTGTGGCAGCACTCGGCCCACGTGGCGGCGCTGTCGCAGGTGATCGCGCGGCGGGTGGCCAACCTGGACCCGGAAACGGCGATGTTCGCCGGCATCGTGCACGAGGTGGGCGGCTTTTACATGCTCTCGCGCGCGGACGAGTTCCCGGGCCTGTTTGAAGGCGAGCCGGACGACTGGATCGAACATGGCGAACAGATCATCGGCCGCTGCGTGCTGCAACGGCTGGGCGTGCCGGCGCCGGTGATGGCGGCCATCGAGGCGCTCTGGGTCGGCATGCGCGCGCTGCCGCCCGAAACCCTGGGCGACACCCTGCTGCTGGCGAACGACCTGGCGCCGGTCCCCTCGCCCCTGTACGAACGTGCCGGCGCGACCTCGCGCCAGGCGGCGGCAACCATCGACTTTGTCATCGGCGATGGCACGCTCAACAGCATCCTGGAAGAATCGGCTGCCGAAGTGAGCAGCCTGACCTCGGCCCTGATGTAAGCCGGCGGCGCGGCGTCCTGCCGCGCCTGCTTTTCCCCTTGCCTGTTTTCCGACGCGTTCCGTCCGGGCAAAAAAATGCCCGCTGTATCAAAGCGGGCGAAGTCCAAAACTAGGGATGTCCTGAAAGAGACAGTTCCACTATAGTCTGCGGCATGCCCCCCCTTCTGTGCGTGAACACACACAACTGAAAAATTCCATGTGGAAACTTCCTTTGTGTTGACGGAAAGCATGCACAGAGGGGATGGAAACCCATAAAACTTTTCAAAATGCCAACGCGATCAGTGACCCCATGAGCAAAACAAGCAGCAGCAAGAGCCGGGCAAGCGGAAAAACCACGCTGGCGGCGGTGGCCGTGCATGCCGGCGTGTCGGCGATGACCGCCTCGCGCGCGCTGAACCAGCCGGCGCTGGTGTCGGCGGCGGTGCGCGAACGGGTCGAGCTGGCTGTTGCCGAACTCGGCTACGTGCCGAACCGCGCCGCGCGCGCGCTGGCCTCGGCGCAGTCGAACGTGATCGTGGTGCTGGTGCCGTCGTTGTCGAATGCCGTGTTCACCGCCGTGCTGGAAGGCATCCAGGATGCGGTGGAGGCCAGCAACTACCAGCTGTTGATCGGCAACACCCGCTATTCCGATGCCGAGGAAGAAAAGCTGCTGGGCATTTATCTGCAATCGAACCCGGACGGAATTTTGCTCTCCAGCCTGAGCCACAGCGCGCGGGTGACGCAGATGCTGGCCGCCTCGGGCGTGCCGGTGGTGTCGATGATGGACCTGGGGAGCGCGCCGGGACAGTTGTCGGTCGGGTTTTCGCAGTTCGACGCGGGCTACGCGATGGCGCGCTATCTGATCGGGAAGGGCTACACCCGCATCGGTTTCATCGGCGCCCAGCTCGACGAACGCACCCTGCGCCGCGCCGACGGCTACCGCAAGGCCATGAGCGATGCGGGCCTGCTCGATGCGCGCCTGGAGCTGATGGTGGGCGATCCGTCGACCATCGCGCTGGGGGCCGAGCTGCTCGGGCGGATGCTGGACCAGGCGCCCGACTGCGACGCGGTTTTCTGCTGCAATGACGACCTGGCGCATGGCGCGATTTACCAGTGCCAGCGGCGCGGGATCGCGGTGCCGGGGCAACTGGCGGTGTGCGGGTTTAACGATCTGCCGGCGTCGGCATGGATGACGCCATCGGTGACCACGATCGACACGCCGCGCTACCAGATCGGGTTCGAGGCGGCCAGCCTCCTGTGCGCTGCGATCAAGGGCGAGACGCCGCCGGTGACGCGCATCGATCTGGGGTTTACGCTGATGGCGCGCGAGAGCGCGTAGGCGCTTTCCCGTCGTACCCGCGCCAAGGCTAAGGCACAAATACATCCAGCCGATACTCCGCCCCCGCCACGATCCCCGTCATGCGCGCCTCAGGTAAAAATTTACCCGCATACCTGACCATCACGCCCTTCACATCCGCGCGCTCTACGTGCACGACAAAGCGCGCCCCGCGAAACTCGCGCTCCACATCCATGCGCTGCCACGCGGCCGGCATTTGCGGATTGATCGTCAGCCCGTCGGCATCGCCTTTGAGGCCGCACAAGCCCTCGACAATGCAGCGGTACACCCACGACACGGTCCCGGTATTGAACAACTGGCTCGACCTGCCCGCCGTGCGCGGATACTCGCGGTGCGCGCCCCGGTAGTAATTGGGAATGAACACCGGCAGCTGCCCGCGCTGCAGATAATCGGCGTCGTCCGGCCCCGGAATCATCTGGCGCAGCAGCATGTGCGCGCGCTCGGACTCGCCGATGCGGTACAAGCTGAAAATGTAAAAAACCGCCGCGTGGTTGTACACCGCGCCATTTTCCGCCGACCCCGGATGCTTCTGCGTCACACGCCCGACATCGTCGCGCATGGCGCTGTACGGCGGCGCGAACATCGTCACGCCGTAGGGCGAATACAGCTGGCGCTCGACTTCGGCCAGCATGCTGGCCGTCTGCGCGCCATCGGCCGCTCCGCTCAGGATCGACCACGCCTGCGGATTGAGGTAGATACGCCCTTCCGCATCCGCGCTCACGCCGAACGCCACGTCGTCATCGGTGATGCCGCGCGCGAACCAGGCGCCATCCCACAGATGGGCGTTGGCCGCCGCATTCATCGCCGCCGCCCCATCGCGAAAGTGCTGCGCCTGGCCGGCCTCGCCGCATTGCTCGCACACGCCAGCCCACAGCTTGAGCGCATACGCCGCCGCCACCGTCAGCCAGCCGGACACGCCGCGGCCCTTGTAGCCCACCATGTTCATCGGATCGCACCAGTCGCCCTGCGCGATGAACGACAGGCCGCGATGATCGCGTTCGGCCAGCAGCCAGTCCATGGCGCGCCCCACGCGCGCAAACGCGCTCTCGCTGCGCCCGGCCGCATCGACCACGGCGTCATCGAGCATCGCATAATCGGCCGTCTCGTCGAGATAAGCCTGCAGACACACGGGCAGCCACACGCAATGGTCGGTGTGCGGCACCTGGTTGATGTACTTGAGCTGCGCGCCGGCCGCCAGCAGGATCCCGTCGGGCATCGCGCCGGAGGCTTCCTGCTGGCTGAGCGCATGCAGGAAGGCGGCGCGCATCACGGACGGACGCACAAAGCTCATGCCCATATTGTCCTGCAGGTAGTTGCGCGTCTGCGGGTCGGTGGTGAGGCGGTTCACGTCGCCGTGGTAGAACACCTGGCGCGGCAGCCAGTGGTTGACGAAATTATCCAGTTCCTTGTCGGGCGTGGAGATGCGTGCGCAACCGCGCCCGCCGGCCACGTAAGCCTGCGCCTGCGCGGCGGCACGGGCAAAGCCCTCTTCGCTCAGCCAGGTGCTGCGCAGGGCCGCGATTTCGGCGTCGTCGAAGGCGGGGCCGAACAGGAAGCGCTGTGTGCTGGCCGCGCCGCCGGCCAGCGCCAGCTGGTAGCGCACCACCGCGGCCGGGGTCTCGTAGCGCGCGTCGCCATTGGCGAGCGCGCCGCCCTGCAGCGCCGACGGGTTATGCAGGCCGCCCTCGCCTTCAAAGGCGGCCTGGTTGGCCTCCCACGAATCGGGCACCTGCTCGCACAGGAAGAAGGTCTTATCCTTGAAGTCCTTGTTCTTGAAGTAGTCCGCCACCTTCTGATACGGCGTGACGCTGCTGGCGACGATGCCCTGCAGGTCGGCGCGGTACTCGGCCGACTGGTTCATCCAAGACATGTACCCGATCGGGAAGTACGGCGTCACGCTGATCCTGCGCGGGCGGCCGGACAGATTGGTGACCCGCAGCGACCACAGTTCGACCACCGCGTCCGGCGCCAGGCAAAGGCGCAGGTCGATACCGATGCCGAGGTGTTCGACGTGCCAGGCCAGGTCGCTCTGGCCGACCGAAAAGCTGAAGCGGTCGAGCGCCGCGCGTACCGGCTCGTAGGGGGCGGAAAACAGTTCGCCCGTGTCTTCGTCCTTCACATAAAAGAAGCGGCCCGGATGGTGCGCAAAATAGGCCTGCTCCGGCTGCATGAAGGACTTCGCTTCCATGTTCGGCGCGTGCGCGTACCTGGCCGGTTCCGGCTGCATGAACTGGGCCACCGCGTAGCCGCGGCAGGTCACCTGGATCATCATCTTGCGGTTCCACAGGAAGCCGGCGGCGTGCGGCATCGCGGTCGGGCTGCTCAATTCGTAGCGGGCACCGTCGTCGGTGGGGCGTAACATAAAACGTCTCCGGAAAAAAGCGTTACAGCGGCACCTTGCGCGCCGTCAGGTCGGCCTGGATCTGCCGCAGTTTGTGGCTGTCGAGGTTATAGAAAAACATGACCGCCACCGCGAGCAGCGCGAACAAGGCGGGAATGACGGACATCAGCCAGACAATCCCGGCTTGCGAGCCGCTCGACTGGGCCGCATTGGGCACGTAGCCGAGCGCCGTGAACACGGTGCCGATCACGCCCACCGCCAGCGCCGTGCCCAGTTTTTGCGAGAACGTGGCGGCGGCGAAGGTCATCGCGGTGGCGCGCCGGCCATTGCGCCACTCGTTATAGTCGGCCGTGTCGGCATACATCGAAAACGCCAGCGGGGACTTCGGCCCCAGCACCAGGCCAAGGGCAATCTGCAGCGCGTACATCGCGCCGATCTGGGTAGCGTCGACGAAGAAGAACGCCGCGGAGAACAGCGCGGTCAGCGACATCAGCACCATCATCAGGGTCTTCTTGTCGACGAAGCGCGTCATCAGCGGCGTGAGGGCGGCGCCGGCGGCGGCGGCGGCCATGTAGGCGGGCAGGAAGGACTTGAGCAGGTCGGGGCGCTCCACCACATACTTGAAGTAGTAGGCGGCGGTGGTGGTGCGCAGGGTGATCGACACCATGATGATCAGCGCCAGGAAAAACAGCACCATCCACGGGCGGTTGCCGGCCAGGTCGCGGATATCGTCGCGCACGCGCGTTTTTTGCCGGGGCGGCGGCGCGATGCGTTCGCGCGTATTGAAAAACGTGACCACGAACAGCAGCGAGGCGAGCACGCCCCAGGCCAGCATGGTCAGCTGCCAGCCGCGCCGGGTCGCGTCCATGCCCTCGCCCGCACCCAGGAGGCCGACCATGCCTGGCGTGGCGGCCGTCACCAGCATGCTGCCGGCGAAGGCGAAGATGAAACGCAGGCCGTTGATGGTGGAGCGCTCCTGCGGCTCGGCCGACATCACGCCGGACAAGGCGTTGTAGGGGATGTTGATGCAGGTGTAGCACACCATCATGAGCAGATAGGTGCCGTAGGCCCAGGCCAGCTTGCCGTTCTCGCCCAGGTCGGGCGTGGTGTAGGTCAGCACGCCGGCGCCGGCCAGCGGCAGCGCCATCCAGACCAGATAAGGGCGGAACTTGCCGAAGCCGGTGCTGGTGCGGTCGGCCACGGCGCCGATCAGGGGATCGGTGAACGCGTTGACGATCTTAATGACGAACATCATCGAGGCGGCAGCGGCGGCCGAGATCCCGTACACGTCCGTGTAGAACATCATCAGGAAGGTCGCGATATTGGCCCAATAGAAATTGAAGCCCATATCGGCCAGGCCATAACTGATCTTTTCACGCCACGGCAGCGGTGTTGCACTCAACGGGGGCTCTCCTCGATGGACGGCGACCGTCGTGCGGTGCCGATCTGATGTTAGCGCTAACATCACGACATCAAGTATGCCCACGCTGCCCATGGGTGTCAATGAAGAAATTGCCTAACCGGGGTCAGACCTCCGATTAGAAACAAAAAAGTTTCGATTGGGAGGTCTGACCCCGGTTAGGAAAGTTTTTATCCGGCTTCGGTGTTTTTCCAGAGGTCGCGCTGGCGCAGGCGGTCGAACCAGCGCATCAGGTGGACGAAGTCGCCCAGCGGGAGCTTGGCTTGCTCCAGGTACATCAGCGGCGCGACGACGGCGATGTCGGCCAGGCTCAGGGCCTCTCCCACCAGCCAGTCATGCTGCGCCAAGTGCCCGTCGAGCACGGCGCCGAGCTTGCGCAGTTCGCCCTCGGCACGTGCCACCTCGGCCGGGTCGGCCTCGCCCATGCCGATCATGCCCTTCCATAAGTTCTCGAACGACAGGATGCTGACCGTCTCGGCAAAATGCTGGCTGCCCCAGAACAGCCAGCGGTTGACGTCGGCCCGCACCCGCGCATCCTGCGGATACAACTGCTGGCCCGGCGTGATGTCGCACAGGTATTGCATGATGGCGCACGATTCCCACAGCAGGAAGTCGCCATCCTGCAGCACCGGCAGCTTGCCGTTCGGGTTGATTTCGTGCAGGCGCGTACGGTCGCCTTCGCTCATCAGGTCGACATTGACGATGTCCAGCGGCAGGCCAAGCTGCTCGGCGACCATCAGCACGCGGCGCGCATTCGATGACAGGGAATTATGAAACAGGCGCATGATGCAGCTCCGTGAAAAGTTGTTGGAGCGGCCATGATAGAAGCGACCCGCGTCAGTTTCTGTCAGGAGTCGTCGCTCATGCACATCTCGGCGCGCCAGCGCTTGATGAGCTCGTGCCGGTGTTCGGGATAGCGCTCGCCGTCCGAGGCGGCACTGGCGATGCGGTCGATGCGGAAGTGGCGGTTGGCGCCGCGCAGCTCGCACCAGGCGGCCAGCACCCGCGCGCCCTCGAAAAAGGCCAGCGCGAACGGCCACACGGTGCGCTCGGTCGCCACGCCGCCGGCGTCGCGGTAGCCGATGCGCAGCTTGTGCTGGTCGCGGATCGCTTCGCGCGCGGGGCGCACGAAGGCGGTCGCCTCGGGCGCGCCTGGCCCGACCGGCACCCACAGGCTGGTCTCGGCGATGCAGTCGCGCAGGTCCTTCGGCGTGGACGTGGCGATCTTGGCCAGCGCGTTCGATGCCGCCTCGGCCAGCGCGTCGTCGCCCTGGCGCCGCACCCAGCGCGCGCCCAGTACCAGCGCTTCGAGTTCGTCGGTGGAAAACATCAGCGGCGGCAGGAACAGGCCGGCGCGCATCATGTAGCCGACACCGGCCTCGCCAACGACCGGCGCGCCGAGCTCCGACAAGGTCTGGATGTCGCGGTAGATGGTGCGTTCGGAGACCCCGAGGCGCTCGGCCAGCACGGCGGCCGTGACGGGCCGGCGGTGGCCGCGCAGGGCGTCGAGCAGCAGGAACAGGCGGTTGGTGCGGCTCATGGCGGCGGGCGGACATAAAACATCATGGTTCGGCGGCGATGTGAAGGATGACACGGCGCAGCCATGAAAAATGCCGCGCAGCGTGAGCCGGGCGGCATTGTTCAGGGAGCGGCGGGACTGCGCTTAAACGACGGCGCCGTCGGTTTCGTCCTTTTCCTTGACCGGCTTGATCAGGTCTTCGCGTTTCACGCCCAGCCACATGGCGATGGCGGCGGCGACGAACACCGACGAGTAGATACCGAACAAAATACCGATGGTCAGCGCCATGGCGAAGTAGTGCAGGGTCGCGCCGCCGAAGATCAGCATCGACAGCACCATCATCTGGGTCGAGCCGTGCGTGATGATGGTACGCGAGATGGTGCTGGTGATGGCGTTGTCGATCACTTCCTCGACGCTGGCCTTGCGCTGCTTGCGGAAGTTTTCGCGGATCCGGTCGAAAATAACCACCGATTCGTTGACCGAGTAGCCGAGCACCGCCAGCACGCCGGCCAGCACCGCCAGCGAGAACTCCCACTGGAAGAAGGCGAAGAAGCCGAGGATGATGACCACGTCGTGCAAGTTGGCCAGGATGGCCGAGACGGCGTACTTCCACTCGAAGCGGATGGCCAGGTAGATCACCACGAACACCACCACCATGATCAGGGCGCTGATGCCGTTGTGGGCCAGTTCGTCGCCCACCTGCGGGCCGACGAATTCGACTTTCTGGAGACTGAGCAGCTCGGCGCCGGCCGGCGAGCGGCAGGCATCCTTGGCCACGCTCTGGCCCTTGACCACGGTATCGATCCTGGTGACCGCGCCGCCTTCGGATTTGCACAGCGCGCCGAAGACGACCTGGGAACCGGTCGAACCGGCCACTGACTCGATGATCGGCAGGCGCAGCATGACTTCCTGCGCGGTGCCGAAGCTGGAGACTTCAGGCTGCTCGTAGCCGAGCTTGATCAGGTCGGTGCGGATCTTTTCCTGGTTGGCCGCGTTCGGGTACTTCAGCTCCATCACGGTGCCGCCCTTGAATTCGACCGACAGGTGCAGGCCGCGGGTCACCAGGAAGAACACGGCCGCCACGAAGGTCAGCGCCGAAATCACGTTGAAAATCAACGCATGGCGCATGAAGGGAATATCTTTCTTGATGCGGAAAAATTCCATCTTGAGTCCTGTTGTAGTAAGTGCTTGTTATTTCGTGACCGACAGGCCAGGAGTCCAGACAGTACCGATCGAGACTTTGTTCAGTTTTTTGGTGCGGCCGTACCAGAGGTTGACCACGCCGCGCGACACGAACACGGACGAGAACATCGAGGTCAGGATACCCAGGCAATGGACCACGGCGAAGCCGCGCACCGGACCGGAACCGAACACCAGCAGGGCGATGCCGACGAACAGGGTGGTCACGTTGGAGTCCAGAATGGTGGCCCAGGCGCGCTCGAAACCGGTGGCGATCGCCTTTTGCGGCGACTCGCCGGCACGCAGCTCCTCGCGGATACGCTCGTTAATGAGCACGTTGGCGTCAATCGCCATGCCCAGCGCCAGCGCGATCGCGGCGATGCCCGGCAGCGTCAGCGTGACCTGCAACCACGACAGCAGCGCCAGCAGGAACAGCAGGTTCGAGGCCAGCGCGATGACGCTGAAGATACCGAACATGTGGTAGTAGATGATCATGAAAATGGCGATCGCGGCAAAGCCGTACACGGTCGAGTACAAGCCCTTGCTGACGTTTTCTTCGCCCAGTTGCGGGCCGATCACGCGTTCTTCGATGATTTCCATCGGTGCCGACAGGGCGCCGGAGCGCAGCAGCAGCGCCAGTTCGTTGGCCTTTTCCATCGTGCCCATGCCGGTGATCTGGAAGCGGCTGCCCAGTTCACTGTTGATGGTCGGTGCCGACAGCACGGTGTACTTGCCTTTTTCCTTGAGCAGGATGGCCATGCGCTTGCCGACGCGGTCGCGCGTGGCTTCGCGCATCTTGCGTCCGCCATCGCCATTGAGGTCCAGGCTCACGGCCGGCTGGTTGTTCTGGTCATTGGTGCCGATGGCGCTCGAAATATAGTCGCCGGTCAGGTTCACGTCCTTGAGCAGCACGATCGGACGGCCCGTCTCGTCGGTGAACAGTTCGGACGTGAGCGGAATCGTGGAGGCCGATTCCATGCCCGGCACCACGGTATCGTCGACCATGCGCATTTCCAGCGTGGCGGTGCGGCCGATGATGTCCTTGGCGCGCGCTACGTCCTGCACGCCGGGCAGCTGCACCACGATGCGGTCGCGGCCCTGCTGCTGGATGATCGGCTCGGACACGCCCAGTTCATTGACGCGCTTGGACAGGGTCGAGATATTCTGCTTGACGCCTTCTTCGATGGTGCTCTGGAGCGCTTCCGGCTTGAGCGCGACGACCAGTTTCAGGCCGGTCGCGTCGGACGCGTCGGTCAACAGCAGGTCGTTCGACTGGCTTGCCAGCAGCTGGCGCGCGCGGGTGCGGTTACCGGCATCGGCAAAGCGCACTTCGATGGTCTGGCCCACGCGCTCGATGCCGGTGTGGCGCGCATCGTCCTTGTCGCGCAGCTGGCTGCGCACGCTCGACTGGATGCCCTTGATCTTGGTCTCGGTGGTCGCGGCCACGTCAACCTGCATCAGGAAGTGCACGCCGCCGCGCAAGTCCAGCCCCAGGTTCATCGGCAGCGCGCGCAGCGCCTGCATCCACTGCGGCGTGTTCTTCACCAGGTTGACGGTGACGATGTAATCCGGTTCGGCCGGATCGCGGTTAAGCGCCTTCTCCAGCGCCAGCTTGGCCTTGAACTGCGCGTCGGTGGTGGCGAAACGCGCACGCACGGACGTTGTGCTGCCAGTCCCGTCCAGGCTCAGGCCGTCGGACTTGATGCCCGCTGCCGCGAGGGCGGCTTCGACCTGGTCGGCCGTGCTGCGGGTGATCTTCAGGGTCGAACTGCCTGTCGTCACCTGCAGCGCGGGCGATTCAACGAAGTAGTTGGGCGCCGTGTACAAGGCGCCGAACAGCAACGCAATGACGATGAGAATGTATTTCCAGACGGGATAGCGATTCATAGTGTTCCAGCGTTCAATGTTGAGCAGGCAGGCGGCACAGGGCCGCCCATCAGGCTTACAGGGACTTCATCGTGCCGATTGGCAACATCGTGGTGATCGAATTCTTTTGGACGACGATGTGGGTATTGCTCGCCACCTCGATGGTCACGTAGCTGTCGTTGACCTTGATGACTTTGCCCAGGATGCCGCCGGCGGTGACGACTTCGTCGCCCTTGGCGAGCGCGTCCATCATGGATTTCTGTTCTTTCGCGCGTTTCTGCTGCGGACGGATCATCAGGAAATACATGACCACGAACATCAGAATCAGCGGCAGGAAGGTGGACATATTGCCCATCAAACTGGTATCGGCGGCAGCGGGAGCGGCTTGTGCGTAGGCGTTGGAAATAAACACGGGGGACTCCGATATTGAGGTTAGTTTCGTTAAAAAATCAGCGCTGTATTCTAGCACCGGAGGCTGCGGGCAAACCAATTCGACCTATTTGGCTGCCATCTTCATTTTTGCAAGCGGCCGAAAGTTATTTAATTTTCAACAACCACGGGCGGCGTTACCGATTTCACCCATGTTTCCTAACCGGGGTCTGACCCCGGTTAGGAAATTAGTGCCGAATGTGCAACTGGGTCAGACGCCCCGGGCACGGCCGGCGTTGAATTCGAGGCGGAAGGCGTGGAAACGGTCGGCGTCGATCGCGTCGCGCATTTCGCTCATCAGCTTCAGGTAGTAGTGCAAATTGTGGATGGTGTTCAGGCGCGCGCCCAGGATTTCCTTGGAGCGGTGCAGGTGGTGCAGGTAGGCGCGCGAAAAATTCTTGCAGCAGTAGCAGTCGCAGCTCTCGTCGAGCGGCCCCTGGTCGTCCTTGTAGCGCGCATTCTTGATCTTGACGTCGCCAAAGCGGGTAAACAACCAGCCATTGCGCGCGTTCCGGGTCGGCATCACGCAGTCGAACATGTCGATGCCGTTCGCCACCCCGGCCACCAGGTCTTCCGGCGTGCCCACACCCATCAGATAGTGCGGCTTGTTGGGCGGCAGGCGCGGGCCGACGTGTTCCAGCATGCGCATCATGTCTTCCTTCGGCTCGCCCACCGACAGGCCGCCAATCGCGATGCCCGGGAAGTTGATCTCTTCCAGGCCCGCCAGCGACTCGTCGCGCAGGTTCTCGAACATGCCGCCCTGGACGATGCCGAACAGCGCGTTCGGATTTTCGCCCTGCGTGAATTCGTTCATCGAGCGCTGGGCCCAGCGCAGCGACATGCGCATCGATTGCGCCGCTTCCAGCGACGTCGCCGGGCGCCCGTCGATTTCATACGGCGTGCATTCGTCGAACTGCATGACGATGTCGGAGTTGAGCGCGCGCTGGATCTGCATCGATATCTCGGGCGACAAAAACAGCTTGCTGCCGTCGATCGGCGAAGAGAACTTGACGCCCTCCTCGGTGATCTTGCGCATCGCGCCCAGCGAAAACACCTGGAAGCCGCCGGAATCGGTCAGGATCGGCTTGTCCCAGCCCATGAAGCCGTGCAGGCCGCCGAACTTGTTGAGCACCTCGGTGCCCGGGCGCAGCCACAGGTGGAAGGTGTTCCCCAGGATGATCTGCGAGCCGACCTCCTTCAGTTCGACCGGCGACATCGCCTTGACCGAACCGTAGGTCCCGACCGGCATGAAGATCGGGGTTTCGATGACGCCGTGATTGAGCGTGAGGCGGCCGCGCCGCGCGTGCGACAGGCCGCTGGTGTCGGTCTTGAGAAGTTGGAAGTCGAGCATAGTTTGTCTGGTCTACTTATTGTCGGTCGTGAGCAGCATGGCGTCGCCATAGCTGAAGAAGCGGTACTGGCTGGCGATGGCGTGCGCGTAGGCGGCGCGGATGGCATCATAGCCGGCAAAGGCCGACACCAGCATCAGCAGGGTCGATTTGGGCAGGTGGAAGTTGGTGATCAGGCGCGACACCGTCTTGAAGGTGTAGCCGGGCGTGATGAACAAGGCCGTGTCGGCGCTGCCGGCGACCAGCTCGCCCGACTGCGAGGCCGATTCGAGCGCGCGCAGGCTGGTGGTGCCGACCGCCACCACGTCGCGCCCGGCCGCCCTGGCGGCGCGTACCGCGTCCACGGTTTCCTGCGGCACGGTGTACCACTCGGTGTGCATCTTGTGCTCGGCCAGCGCCTCGACCCGCACCGGCTGGAACGTGCCGGCGCCGACGTGCAGGGTAACGTAGGCGAAGTTGACGCCCCTGGCCTTCAGGGCGGCCAGCAGCGCTTCGTCGAAGTGCAGGCCGGCCGTGGGCGCGGCGACCGCGCCCGGTTCGCGCGAGTATACGGTCTGGTAGCGCGTTTCGTCGAATTCGTCGGCATCGTGTTCAATATAGGGCGGCAGCGGCAGGCGCCCGTGCGCTTCGATCAGCTCGAACACGTCGCCATCGAAAACGAGGGTGAAGAATTCGCCGGCGCGCTCGCCCGCGGTGACGTCGAAGGCGTCGGCCAGGCGGATGCGGTTGCCGGGCTTGGGCGACTTGGAGGCGCGCACCTGGGCCAGCACGGTGCGGCTGTCGAGGATGCGCTCGACCAGCACCTCGACGTTGCCGCCGGTTTCCTTGACGCCGAAAAAGCGCGCCTTGAGCACGCGCGTGTCGTTCATCACCAGCAGGTCGCCGGGCGCGAGCAGGCCGACAATATCGGCGAACTGGCGGTCGACGATGTGCGTCCCGTCCAGGTGCAAGAGGCGGGAAGCGCTGCGGTCGGGCAGCGGCGTTTGCGCGATGCGCTCGGCGGGCAGGTCGAAATCGAAGTCGGAGAGCGAGTACATTCTGCTAATTTTGTAAAAAAGAGGGTCAAGAGCCGTACAATAAGGGCTCACGCGTGCAGGGCAACCCTCTATTTTACCCCCTTACGCACTGAAGTTGCTTCAATATGCCGCCGACCAAACCGAAAACACCACCGAAAACCAACGAAAGCAAGCTCGCCAAGCTGGGCCTGCACACCGACATGGACCTGGTGCTGCACCTGCCCATGCGCTACGAGGACGAGACCTGCGTGGTGTCGATCCGCGAAGCCTGCCTGCGCGGCGGCCATGTGTCGCAGGTCGAAGGGGTGGTCACGAAAAACGAGATCAGCTTCCGCCCGCGGCGCCAGCTGCTCGTCACCATCGCCGACGAGAGCGGCGACCTGCTGCTGCGCTTCATGAATTTTTACGGCAGCCAGGTCAAGCAGCTGGCCGAAGGCACGCGCGTGCGCGCCCGGGCGGAACTCAAGCATGGCTTTTTCGGGGCCGAGATGGTGCACCCGACCTACAAGGTGATTAACGAGGGCGCGCCGCTGCCGACCGTGCTCACGCCCGTGTATCCGTCCGGCGAAGGCTTGTCGCAGGCGATTTTGCGGCGCGCGATTGCGGACGCGATGAAGCGCATCGACTGGCGCGATACCTTGCCGCCGTCGCTGCGCGAGGAAATGAACCTGACCGACTTCGAGCCGTCGGTGCGGCTGCTGCACTATCCGCCGCAGGAAATCGACGCCCATTCGCTGGTGGAGCGCTCGCACCCGGCCTGGATCCGCATGAAGTTCGACGAACTGCTGGCGCAGCAGCTCTCGCTCAAACGCGCGCAGCGGGCGCGCCGGGTCAAGGGCGCGCCGGTCCTCAAAGCGATCGGCACCCTGTCGGAAGCGTTCCTCGGGCAGCTGCCGTTCAAGCTGACCGGCGCGCAGCAGCGCGTGCTCAAGGAAATCCGCGCCGACCTGAAAAATGGCTATCCGATGCAGCGCCTGCTGCAGGGGGATGTAGGCAGCGGCAAGACCGTGGTGTCGGCGCTGGCCGCGGCGCAAGCCATCGACAGCGGCTACCAGGCGGCACTGATGGCGCCCACCGAAATCCTGGCCGACCAGCACTTCCGCAAGATCGCCGGCTGGATGGAGCCGCTCGGCGTGAAGGTCGCGTGGCTTACCGGCAGCCTGAAAAAGAAGGACAAGCTGGCCGCCACGGCGATGGTGGAATCGGGCGAGGCGCAGCTGGTGATCGGCACCCACGCGCTGATCCAGGACTCGGTGCAGTTCGCGAAACTGGGGCTGGTGATCGTCGACGAGCAGCACCGCTTCGGCGTCGGCCAGCGCCTCACCTTGCGCAACAAGGGCAGCAACGGCAAAACGCCGCACCAGCTGATGATGTCGGCCACGCCGATTCCGCGCACCCTGGCGATGACCTATTACGCCGACCTGGAAGTGTCGGTCATCGATGAACTGCCGCCGGGGCGCAGCCCCATCGTCACGCGCGCGATCGACCAGAACCGGCGCGATGAAGTGATCGAGCGGGTGCACGCGGCGGCGCTGGAGGGACGCCAGATTTACTGGGTCTGTCCGCTGATCGAAGAATCCGAGGCGCTGCAATTGCAGACCGCGACCGATACCCACGCCATGCTGGCCGAAGCGCTGCCCGATTTGCAGGTGGGGCTGGTGCACGGGCGTCTAAAGCCGGCCGAGAAGCAGGAGGTGATGGATGCTTTTACGGCGAACGAGGTGCAGGTGCTGGTGGCCACCACCGTCATCGAGGTGGGGGTGGACGTGCCGAATGCCTCGCTGATGGTGATCGAGCACGCGGAGCGCTTTGGCTTGTCGCAGCTGCACCAGCTGCGCGGGCGCGTGGGACGCGGGTCGGCGGCCAGCGTGTGCCTGCTGCTGTATCAGAGCCCGCTGGGGCCGATCGCCAAGCAGCGCTTGATGACGATGCGCGAGACCACCGACGGTTTCGAGATCGCGCGCAGGGATCTGGAGATTCGCGGACCGGGCGAGTTTTTAGGGGCGCGCCAGTCGGGACAGGCGATGCTCAGGTTTGCGGACCTGGAAACCGACCAGTGGCTGGTGGAACAGGCGCGCGACGTGGCGCACAATCTGATTCATGAGGCGGTCGATGATGTGGTCGAGGCGCACCTGGCGCGCTGGCTGGGCGGGCGCGAGGAGTTCTTGAAGGTCTGAAGCCGGCCCGCCACGCCCGCGCTTACAAGGAGCGCGCGGACCAGATCAATTTGCCGCCCAGCGCGGCCATGACGCCGCCGGCCGCCCGGTCGATCCACGCCTTGTAACGCAGGTACCAGGCACGCGGACGCTGCGACGACAGCGCAATGGCCACGACGACGTACCAGCCGGCCTCGATGACGAAGACCATCAGCGCCAGCACGAGCGCCAGCATCAGCGAAAATGACGGCGGCAAAAACGCGGTGAATACGCTGGCGTACACAATCGCCGTCTTCGGGTTGCTCAGCTGCGTTACCAGCCCTAATGAAAACGACTTGCCAAGCTGGCGGCGCTGGCGCGGCGCGACGTCCTGTCCGAGCGCCAGGGGCTGGGCCGCGCCGCGCCAGATCCGGTAGCCGAGATAAATCAGATAAGCGCCGCCAGCCGCCTTGAGCACCATATACAGCCAGGGCACATTGGTGAGGACGACGTGCAGTCCGAGCAAGGCGATTGCAGCGAACAAGACGCCACCGATACCCATGCCGACCGAGGCGGCGATGCCATCCATGCGCGACGCGGTCACCGCGGTGCGCGCCACCATGATAAAACTCGGCCCGGGGCTCATTGCACCCAGCCCCAGGGCGGCGGCAATGCCGGCGATCAGCGTCAATTCGTTCACAAGCAGTCCTCGGTCAGGTTGAATGGAACGACAATGCTAGCAGTTTTCCGAGGGAAATTTTGACAATATTTCAACACGAGCCGGACCGCCGGCACCAGTCCGGCGATCAGGCATCGGCCGGGTAGCGCAACCCGATCTGGCCGCGGATCGTATCGAGTACCCCCATCAAATGCAGCGTCTCATCGAGCGGCATGCCCGGGCTCTCCAGCAAGCCCTCTTTCAAACAGCGCCCTACTTCCATCGCCTCGTGCACATACCCGTTGCCGAGATAAGGCGTATCAATCGTGCGCGCCCCGTCAAGCGTGGTCACGGTCACCGATTGCGCCCGGTGGAACATGGTGTTCATGCGCACCTGCCCCAGGCTGCCTGACACGGTCAGCTCCGCCGGGGTGCGCGCCCTGAGCGAGCAGCTGCACACCGACATGCCGCCACCTGCGTGCTTCATGGTGAAGCCGGTCTGGATATCGACCCCGGTCTCGCCCATCAGCGCCATGGCCTGGACATCGGCCACCGGCCCAAGCAGCGCGGCCGCAATCGACAGCGGATAAATCCCCAGGTCGAGCAGCCCGCCGCCACCGAGTTCCGGATTATTCAGTCGGTGCAAGGGGTCCTGCGTGCCCGCGAATCCGAAATCGGCCGTCACCTGATGCGCCGTGCCGATTTCGCCGGATGCGATGATGCGCCGCACTTCGGCCAGCGCCGGCATGAAGCGCGTCCACATCGCCTCCATCAGGAACAGCTTCTTCTCGCGCGCCAGCGCCACGATTTCTTCAGCCTCGCGCCGGTTCATGGTGAAGGGTTTCTCGCACAGCACGCCCTTGCCGCCACCCAGCGCCATGACGGCATTTTCGACGTGCATCGGGTGCGGCGTGCCGATGTAGACCACATCGATGTCGTCAGCATCGGCCAGCGCCTGATACGAACCGTAGCAAGCGAGCGCGCCGAATTCGGCGCCGAAGGCCTGCGCGCCTTCCAGGCTGCGCGAGGCCACGCCGGCCAGCACCGCGCCCGGCGTGTCGCGCAGCGCCGTCGCAAACGCGCGCGCGATCTTGCCCGTGCCCAGAATTCCCCAACGAACCGCTTCAGTCATCTCATCTCCTCAGACGGCCCGCTTGGGCCGGAATACAGTCGTGTCGGCGTAAAACGCGTGGTCCTGCCCTTCCCACCAGCCCGGCACGCCGAGCACCGGCAAGGGGGTGAAGCAGGCGGTGCTCAATCCTTCGTCCGCCAGTTCGGCCGCTACCTGGCGGTCGATCCAGGCGCGCCGCTCGTCGTGCGCGAGCGCGAAGTAATCGTCGCCGGCCACCACCACGCGTGTGTGGGCGGTGATCGCCTTGCGCGGCGCGACCAGTTTTTCCATCAGCGCGTGACCGAACAGCCAGACCTCGGCATCGACGCCGAAGGCAGAGCGCCGCTCGTATAGTGCCTCAATCCAGCCGTGCGCGCGCAGCGCTGCCACGAGTTGCTCGCCTGGCAGGCCGGCACGCACCACCAGCAGCGCCGAGTTTTCGTCGAAAATGGTGGCGCCGTCGCGCGCCGCGCCGCGCGACTTGCCCACGCCGGCCAGCGCGATCTGCGCCGCCTGCAGCGCGTTCAATTGCTGCTTGATGCGCGGGAAGGTCAGCCACACCAGGCCATTGAAAAAATCGTGCAGGTTGTCGCGCGTGGGCACGCAGCCGGTGGCGCCGATGAATTCTTCGTAGGCGCGCCCTTCCGGCAAGTGCGCCTGCGGCACGAAGCGCAGCGGCAGGCCGCGCTGGTTGACCAGCGCCAGCGGCGCGGCAGCCGCATTGAGGGCGTCGGCCACGCAATTTACGTCGATGGGAAGGCGCGCGAAGGCGGGGCGCACCGCGTCGTACCACGGCCGCGCCCATTCAATCTGCGACAGCATCGCTTACAGCAGTTTCCAGTTAATCTGTTCGCCGCCATTGAGCGGCACCAGGCTGGCATCGGCCATCGGCACGGTTTGCGGCAGGGTCCAGGCTTCGCGCTTGAGCGTGACCTGGTCGGTATTGCGCGGCAGTTCGTAGAAGTCGGGGCCGTGGAAGCTGGCGAAGGCTTCGAGCTTGTCGAGCGCACCGGCGCGCTCGAACGCTTCGGTGTACATCTCCATCGCGTGCAGCGCGGTGTAGCAGCCGGCGCAGCCGCACGAGGTTTCCTTGGCGCCCACCGCGTGCGGGGCCGAGTCGGTGCCGAGGAAGAAGCGCTCGTCGCCGCTGGTGGCCGCTGTCATCAAGGCCAGGCGGTGTTCTTCGCGCTTGAGGACGGGCAGGCAGTAGTAATGGGGCCGAATGCCGCCCTTGAAGATCTCGTTGCGGTTGTACAGCAGGTGGTGCGCGGTGATGGTGGCGGCGATCGGGCCGTCGGCTTCGGCCACGTACTGGGCCGCGTCCTTGGTGGTGATGTGCTCGAAGACGATTTTCAGTTCCGGCATATCGCGCCGCAGCGGACGCATGACGCGCTCGATGAAGACCGCCTCACGGTCGAACAGGTCGATATCCTGGTCGGTCACTTCGCCGTGCACCAGGAAAGGCATGCCCACTTCCTGCATCACTTCGAGCGTCTTGTAGCAGCGCGTCAGGTCGGTCACGCCGGCATCGGAATTGGTGGTGGCGCCGGCCGGGTACAGCTTGACGGCGTGGACAAAGCCGCTGTCCTGCGCGCGCCGGATTTCGTCCGGGTCGGTATTGTCGGTCAGGTAGAGCGTCATCAGCGGCTCGAAGCGCATGCCGGCCGGCAGCGCGGCCAGGATGCGCTCGCGGTAGGCCTGGGCCATGGCGGTGGTGGTGACCGGGGGCTTCAAATTCGGCATGACGATGGCGCGGGCGAACTGGCGCGCGCTGTGCGGCAGCACACTGGCCAGCGCGGCGCCGTCGCGCAGGTGCAGGTGCCAGTCGTCGGGACGGGTGATGGTCAGGCTCTGGGGGGTATCGATGATGGACATGGCGGCTTTCGGAGAACGAATGCGGTATTTTAACCTCCGCAGGCATTCAATCGCTCGTGCTTCCTCCAAGAAACATGACGCACGTTTGAACACGCTGCTTGCATCCGCTTCGGGGGCTTGAGATATTACGTTGCAAATGCAACGCATGGAGTCCCATCGTGAAAACTGCCAACTCCCCTTCCCTCCCAGTCGCCCCCGAATTGCGTAAAGCCGCCGAGAGCGTACTGGAAAGCGGCGAATCCCTGTCCAGCTTCGTCGCCGAATCGGTGACACTGCAGATTCGGCAACGCCGTGCCCGGCACGACTTTATTGAACGCGGTCTGGCCTCACGCCACGCGGCACTGGAAGCCGGCGAGTATTACAGCGCCGACGATGTGCTGTGCGAGCTCGATGAAGTACTCGCGCAAGCTGAAGCCCGGTCAGCCAATTGAAGGTTTCGAGCGCGCGCGGACGGCGATCGGCGCGCCACCGCGATTAATGAATAATCCGCGCCAGGAACTCGCGCGCGCGCTCGGAGCGGGGCGCACTGAAAAACTCCTGGGTCGGCGTGTCTTCCACGATGCGGCCATGGTCCATGAACAGGATGCGCCCGGCCACCTTGCGCGCAAAGCCCATTTCGTGGGTGACGACCATCATTGTCATGCCTTCCTGCGCCAGGCCGACCATCACGTCGAGCACTTCGTTGATCATTTCGGGGTCGAGCGCGGAGGTGGGCTCGTCGAACAGCATGGCGATCGGGTCCATCGACAGGGCGCGCGCGATCGCCACGCGCTGCTGCTGCCCGCCCGAGAGCTGGTTCGGGTATTTATCCTGCTGCGCCAGCAGGCCCACCCGGTCCAGGTACCGCAAGCCCTTGGCGGTGGCTTCTTCCAGGCTGCGGCCAAGCACCCGGGTCTGGCCAAGTGTCAGATTTTCGCGTACCGACAGGTGCGGGAACAGCTCGAAGTTCTGGAACACCATGCCGATGCGCGCGCGCAGAGCCGACAGGTCGGTTTTTTTGTCGCCCACCGAGATGGCGTCGACCCGCACGTCGCCCTGCTGGAACGGTTCGAGCCCGTTGACGGTCTTGATCAGGGTCGATTTGCCGGAGCCGGACGGGCCGCAAATGACCACCACATCACCCTTGCCAACCTGGGTCGTGCAGTCGGCCAGTACCTGGAACTGGCCATACCACTTGCTGACATTTTTTAGTTCGATCATGTTGTTTTTCGTCGGTTCTGATACGGGAAGTGCGAGCTTGACAGCACCTGCGCCCCCTAGGATACTGCGGAACTTGCCAAGAAAAACATCACATTACTGGCTGGTTCGCTCACAAAATACCGCTATTTTGCCCGAGAACGCAGGGAGACCGGCTTTCCGCAGCCCCCTTCGACGACGAATCGACTCAAATACAGGACGCACAGCCCATGAACCAGAAAAATCGACTCACCCTCTACATCTTGCTGGCACTCGTGCTCGGGGTGGTGATAGGTTATGTCATCAACGTCAGCACGCCCAACCCGGCCGCCTTCGCCGAATACATGTCGCTGGTGACCACGCTGTTCCTGCGCCTGATTAAAATGATCATCGCGCCACTGGTGTTCTCGACCCTGGTGGTGGGCATCGCCAAGATGGGCGACGCCAAGGAAGTCGGCCGCATCGGCGCCAAGGCACTGGGCTGGTTCGTGATCGCCTCGATCCTCTCGCTCTCGCTCGGCCTGATCCTGGTTAACCTGTTCCGTCCTGGCGACGCCATGGTGGCCCACCTGCCGCCGGCCGGCGCCGTGTCGGGCATCGTCACCTCCAGCCTGACGCTCAAGGAGTTCGTCACCCACCTGGTGCCGTCGTCCATCGTGGACGGCATGGCCAAGAACGAAATCCTGCAGATCGTGATCTTCTCGCTGTTCTTCGGCACCGCCGCTGCCGCTGTCGGCGCACGCGCCAACCCGATGATCGAAGCCATCGACGGCGTCGCCCACGTGATGCTCAAGGTGACCGGCTATGTGATGAACCTGGCCCCGATTGCGGTGCTGGCAGCCGTTTCGGGCATCATCGCCAAGAGCGGGATCGGCATCCTCTCCACCTACGGCATTTTCATGGGCGAGTTCTACATCGCCATCATCGTGCTGTGGATTGTGCTGACGATTGCCGGCTTCATCTTCCTCGGCCCGCGCGTGTTCGCCCTGCTGCGCGAGGTGCGCGAGCCGACCATCCTGGCGTTTTCCACCGCCTCGTCCGAAGCGGCTTTTCCGAAGACCCTGGAAGGACTGGAGCGCTTCGGTGTACGCAACCGCATCGCCGCTTTCGTGCTGCCGATCGGTTACTCGTTCAACCTCGATGGTTCGATGATGTACTGTACCTTCGCTACCATCTTCATCGCCCAGGCTTACGGGATCGAGCTGTCGCTGTCGACCCAGCTGACCATGATGCTGGTGCTGATGCTCACGTCCAAGGGCATGGCCGGCGTGCCGCGCGCCTCGCTGGTGGTGATCGCCGCCACGCTCGGGCAGTTCAACATTCCTGAAGCGGGCCTGCTGCTGTTGCTCGGCATCGACCACTTCCTCGACATGGCGCGTTCGGCCACCAACGTGATCGGCAACGCCATCGCCACCGCGGTCGTGGCCAAGTGGGAGGGCGAATTGAGCGAGCCGGGTACGGTCGATCCGGCCATCTCGCCGCTCAAATAAGGTCATTCACGCTTGTGGGGGCGGAAAAGCACAGCTTTTCCGCCCTTTGCCTTTGGGCCGGGCCGTACTTCTGCAGATCGATTTCGTGTACCCTCTTTCGCCATTATTCCTCTCGGGAGAACCGCAATGCACAAGCTGTCCGCCATCGGTATTTTGCTCGCTTGCGGCAGTGCGCAAGCGGCCACCCAGACCGTCGATTGCGGGCGCCTGCTCGATGTGAAGAGCGGCGCCTGGCGCGACAAGGTGAGCATCGTGATCGAGGATGGCTCAATCAAATCGGTCGGCCCGATGACGCCAGGCCCCGGCCACATCGACCTGTCGGCTCACTCCTGCCTGCCCGGCCTGATCGACATGCACGTGCACCTGACCGGCGAAACCCAGAAGCAGGCGGACGCCCTGCGCGACGCCATCAGCCTGAACCCGGCCGACCATGCCTACCGCTCCGTCATCTTTGCCGAGCGCACCCTGAAAGCCGGTTTCACCACGGTGCGCGACCTGGGCGCGAGCGATGGCCTGAACGTCTCGCTCAAGCGTGCCATTGCGGCCGGCAGCATTCCCGGCCCGCGCATGTTCACGTCGGGGAAATCGATCGCCACCACCGGCGGGCACGCCGACCCGACCAATAATTATTCGCAGCGCCTGACCCATGCCCTCGGCACGCCCGGCCCCAACGAAGGCGTGGTCAATAGCGCCGAAGGCGCGCGCGAAGCGGTACGCGCGCGCTACAAGGAAGGCGCGGACCTGATCAAGGTCACCGCCACCGGCGGCGTATTGAGCCAGGCGCGCAGCGGCCAGAATTCGCAGTACACCGAAGACGAACTGCGCGCCATCATCAGCACCGCCAAGGATTACGGCTTTCGCGTGGCGGCCCACGCGCACGGCACCGAAGGCATCAAGCGCGCGCTGCGCGCCGGGATCGACTCGATCGAGCATGGCACCATGATGGACGACGAGACCATTGCCCTGTTCAAGAAGCACGGCGCCTGGTTCGTGCCCACCATTTCGGCCGGCCGCTACGTGGCCGACAAGGCCAGGGAGCCGGATTATTATTCGCCGCTGGTGCGCCCGAAAGCGGCCGCCATCGGTCCGCAGATCCAGGCCACCTTTGCGCGCGCCTACAAGGCCGGCGTGAAGATCGCCTTCGGCACCGACGCCGGGGTGTTCCCGCATGGTGACAATGCCAAGGAGTTCGCCTACATGGTCGAAGCGGGCATGCCGCCGCTCGAAGCGATCCGCTCGGCCACCCTGAATGCCGCCGCCCTGCTCGACCAGGGCACGCGCTTGGGTTCAGTGGAACCGGGCTACGCGGCCGACATCATCGCCGTCACGGGCGACCCGTTGCGCGACATCGCGCTCATGCAGCAGGTGCGCTTTGTGATGAAGGATGGCGTCGTCTACAAACAACCATGACCACACCCCAAGGAGAACCCATGCTGTATCAAAAAACCACGCAATCGATGATTGCCCTTTTCGCCCTGCTGGTGGCGGTGACGGGCGCCGCGCAAGCTGAAACCAGGGCGGCCAAACTGGCCAACGTGACCATCCTGGCGACCGGCGGCACCATCGCCGGCACCGGCGCGACCAGCACCACCACGGTCGGCTATACCGCCGCCACGGTGGGCGTGCAAAACCTGATCAAGGCCGTGCCGGAACTGGCCAAGGTGGCCAACGTCACGGGCGAGCAGGTGTTCCAGATCGCCAGCGAGAACATGAGCAACGAGCATTGGCTCACGCTCGCCAAGCGCGTCAACGCGCTGCTGGCGCAGAACAACGTCGATGGCATCGTCATCACCCACGGCACCGACACGCTGGAAGAAACCGCGTACTTCCTCGACCTGGTGGTCAAGAGCCGCAAACCGGTGGTGCTGGTCGGCGCGATGCGTCCATCCACCGCGCTGTCGGCCGACGGCCCGATCAACCTGTATAACTCGGTGATGCTGGCAGCGAGCCCGGAAGCGGTCGGCAAGGGCGTGCTGGTGGCGATGAACGACCAGATCCAGTCGGCGCGCGATGTCAGCAAGGTCAATACCTCGACCCCGGACAGTTTCCGCACCAGTGAACTCGGCTTGCTCGGCTACATCCAGGGCGGCAAGCCATTTTTCTACCGCCAGTCGCTGCGCAAGCACACCACCGAGACCGAGTTCGATATCGGCACCTTGCAGTCGCTGCCGCAGGTCGACATTGTGTACGGCTACGCGAACATGAATCCGGTGGCGCTGGACGCCTTCGTGGCCGCTGGCGCGAAGGGAATCATCCACGCCGGCGTGGGTGACGGCAGCCTGGCCAGCAAAGTGGTGCCGTCGCTGAAGGCGGCGCGCGCCAAGGGTGCGGTCATCGTGCGCGCAAGCCGCGTGGGACAGGGGATCTTGGCGCGCAACGGCGAAGCCAATGACGACGAACTGGACTTCGTCGCGGCCGATACGCTTAATCCGCAGAAGGCGCGCATTCTGCTGATGCTGGCGCTGACCAAAACGAACAGCACCAAGGAAATCCAGCGCATGTTCTACACGTACTGACCGGCTCAAAAGTGGGCACGCCATGTGCCCACTGTTTTTACTCCACTTCGAGCGGCGACGCCGCCGCCTCTTCTTCCTGCCTGGCCTGCTGCCGTTCCCACATCTGGGCATACAAGCCGTTCTCGGCCAGCAGCGCCTGGTGCGTTCCCCGTTCCACGATGCGCCCGTGATCGAGCACCAGAATCTGCTCGGCATCGGCCACCGTCGACAGGCGGTGCGCGATTACCAGGGTGGTGCGGTTCTTCGCGATTTCCTTCAACTGCGCCTGGATCGCCTGTTCGGCCTTGGAGTCGAGCGCGGAGGTGGCTTCGTCGAAGACCAGGATCGCCGGGTCCTTGAGCAGGGTGCGCGCAATGGCCACGCGCTGCTTCTCGCCGCCCGACAGTTTCAAGCCCCGTTCGCCCACCATGGTGGCGTAACCGTCCGGCAGCGTGTCGATGAAGTCGTGGATCGATGCGGCGCGCGCGGCGGCCACGATGTCGTCCTTGCTCGCGCCGGGTTTACCGTAGGCGATGTTGTATTCGATGGTGTCGTTGAACAGCACCGTATCCTGCGGCACGATGCCGATGGCGCTGCGCAGCGACGCCTGGGTGACGTTGCGCAGGTCCTGGCCGTCGATGGTGATGCCGCCGCTGTTGACGTCATAAAAACGGAACAGGAGGCGCGACAGGGTCGACTTTCCCGAGCCGCTGTGGCCCACCACGGCGGTGGTGGTGCCGGCCGCAATCGTGAAATCGACATCGAACAGAATCTGGCGCTTCGCTTCATAGCTGAAGTTCACGTTCGAGAACGCGACCTGGGCGCCGTGCGTGACCAGCGCCTTGGCGTCGGGGCTGTCGGCCACTTCGCGGTTCTGGTCGAGCAGCGAGAACAGGCGCTCCATGTCGGCCAGGCTTTGCTTGATTTCGCGGTAGATCACGCCCAGGAAGTTGAGCGGAATGTACAGCTGGATCATGAAGGCGTTGACCAGTACCAGGTCGCCCAGGGTCATGGTGCCGGCGATGACGCCTTCGGTGGCGCGCCACAGGATCAGGGTGACGGCGGTGGCGATGATCAGCGACTGGCCGGTGTTCAGTACCGACAGTGAGGTTTGCGACTTGACGCCGGCGTTCTCGTAGTTTTTCAGGCCTTCGTCGTAGCGCGCCGCTTCGTAATCTTCGTTGCCGAAGTACTTGACGGTTTCATAGTTGATCAGCGAGTCGATGGCCTTGGTGCTGGCCTTGGAATCGAGCTCGTTCATGGTGCGCCGGAAGTGGGTGCGCCAGTCGGTGACGATGACGGTAAAGGCGATGTAGGTCACCAGCGCCACGCCGGTAATGGCGCTGAACCAGATGTCGTAATGGGTGACGAGGTAGCCCAGCACCAGCGTGATCTCGACCAGCGTCGGCAGAATATTGAACAGGGTGTACGAGATCAGCGAGCTGACGCCGCGCGTGCCGCGCTCGATATCGCGCGTCATGCCGCCGGTCTGGCGGTTCAGGTGGAAGCGCAGCGACAGCGCGTGCAGGTGGCGGAACACGCGCAGGGCGATGGTGCGCACGGCGCGCTGGGTGACGCGCGCGAACAAGAATTCGCGCAGCTCGGTAAAGACGGTGGTCGACAGGCGCAGCACGCCGTAGGCGACCAGCGCACCGAGCGGCAGCACCAGCAGCGCCTGCGGACTGGATGGATTGATGGTCAGCTGGTCGATCAGCTGTTTCATCACCAGCGGCACGCCGACGTTGGCCAGCTTGGCTGCGATCAGGCAGGCCAGGGCCGCCATCACGCGCCATTTGTACACCCAGAGGTAGGGAATCAGGGTCTTGAGCGTGCCCCAGTCGCTGCGGCGCGGAGCGTTCGGGTCGACGGGGGGCGGGGGCGAAGAATGACGGCGCATGGCGGAGCTCTGGGATTTGTGGTTCAATTCCGGTCGATTGTAGCCTTTCAAGAGAATTCACGATGACCACGCCAGAAAACGCCGTACCTGCTCCCACGCCCCCTCCCGCCACCCGAGGACTCCCCGCCGGCAAAATGCCCGAGCTGCGTGTCATGCCCGCGCCGTCCGATGCTAACGTCTACGGCGATGTGTTCGGCGGCTGGATCATGGCGCAGGTCGACATTGCCGGTTCGCTGCCGGCCACGCGGCGCGCCAACGGCCGCGTCGCCACCATTGCGGTGAATTCCTTCGTCTTCAAAAACCCTGTGTTCGTCGGCGATCTGCTGTCTTTTTACGCCGATATCACCAAAGTCGGGAATACCTCGATCACCGTCTACGTGGAAGTCTACGCCGAGCGTAACCGCCTTCAGGCCAACACCGTCAAGGTGACCGAGGCCACGCTGACGTATGTCGCCACCGGCGACGACCGCAAGCCGCGCAAGGTGCCCTCGCTCGATGAGCTGATTTTCCCGCAAGACCGGTAAGTGGACGCGCAGCGCCGCCTCTTCTTGCAGTACGCGGCGCTGGCTGCGGGAGGCATCGCCCTGCCGGGTGCCTGCGCGCGTGCGGCCGGCACGAGCTATCCTTTCAGCCTGGGCGTTGCCTCCGGCTCTCCCCTGCCCGATTCGGTGGTGCTGTGGACGCGCATCCTGAACGATCCCTTGAATGCCGCGGCCACGCCGGCGCTTGCCTTTGCGGTGCGCTGGGAAGTGGCGCACGACGAAGCGTTCACGCGCATCGCGGCCAAAGGCACCGCCAGCGCGCTGCCGGCACTGGCGCACAGCGTGCACGTGGATGTGCGCGGCCTGGAACCGGCGCGCTGGTACTGGTACCGCTTCATGCTGGGCGACGCGGTCAGCCCGGCCGGGCGCACCCGTACCGCGCCGGCGGCGGACAGCCTGCCGGCCGCGCTGAAACTGGCGGTGGCTTCGTGCCAGCACTGGGAGTTCGGCAGCTATGCGGCGCACCGCCACATCGCCGCCGCCGCGCCGGACCTGGTGGCGTTCCTGGGCGACTACATTTATGAGTGGGGGCCTTACCAGTTACGCCATCCGCAGTCGGCGCTGCGCACGTCGGAATCGTTTTCGCTGGCCGAGTACCGCGCACGCTACGCCCAGTACAAGAGCGATGCCGACCTGCAGGGCGCGCACCTGGCGGCGCCCTGGATCGTCACCTGGGACGACCACGAGGTGGCCAACGATTACGCGGCCGACCGCGACGAACGGCTCGATCCGGCGTTTGCCCTGCGGCGCGCGGCGGCCTACCAGGCGTTTTACGAGCACATGCCGCTGCGCCTGGTGCTGGCGCGGCCGGGCGACTATGCCGGCATGCGCATGTACCAGCGCTACGACTGGGGGCGGCTGGCGCGCTTTCATGTGCTGGACGACCGCCAGTACCGCGCAACGCATGCCTGCCCACCGGCGGGACGGGGCGGTTCGAGTTCGGTCACGCGCGCCTGCGCGGCCTTGCGCGACCCGCGCCGCTCGATGCTGGGGAGCGAGCAGGAAGCCTGGCTGACCGAGGGCTTGACCACCTCGAAGGCACGCTGGAACCTGATCGCGCAGCAAACGCCGATGGCGCAGTCGACCCAGGTGCCGATCGTGAAACCGGGCGACGGGCGTTTCTGGAATGATGGGTGGGATGGGTATCCGGTGGCGCGCCAGCGCCTGTTCGATGCGCTGGGCAAAAGCGGCGCGGCCAATCCGGTGGTGCTGGCGGGCGACGTGCACACGTTTTATGCGTCGGACCTGCAGAATGATTTCAACCGGCCGGCGTCGACGCGCAATCCGGTCATCGCGACCGAGTTTTGCGGCACGTCGGTATCCTCAAGCTCGCGCCCCCAGGCGCGCACCCTGCAATACCTGGAGATGAACCGGCATACCAAATATGGCCGCAGCGACAAGCGCGGTTTCATGCTGATGGAGGTGACGCCTGAAAAGACAACGACCACCTTCGTCGGGCTCGATGATGTGCGTAACGCGCAGTCGGGCAAGGCGACGCTGGCGACGTTTGAAGTCGCCAGCGGCAAGCCGGGTGCGCGCCAGGTCTGATCGTCAGACCGCGGCCGGCGCCGGCTCGCGCAGTTCGCGGCGCAGGATCTTGCCGACGTTGGTCTTCGGCAGTTCGGTGCGGAACTCGATGTACTTCGGCTTTTTGTAGGCCGTGAGCTGCTCCTTGCAGAATTCGAGCAGGTCTTCGGCGGTCAGGTTCGGGTCCCTGCGCACCACGAACAGCTTGACCGCTTCGCCCGAATTATGGTCCGGCACGCCGATGCAGGCGCATTCGAGCACGCCCGGGTGCGACGAGATCACGCTTTCGATTTCGTTCGGATAGACGTTAAAGCCGGACACCAGGATCATGTCCTTCTTGCGGTCGACGATCCTGGTGTAGCCGCGGTCGTCCATGATGCCGATGTCGCCAGTCTTGAAGAAGCCGTCGGCGGTCATCGACTTGGCGGTTTCGTCGTCGCGCTTCCAGTAGCCGGCCATGACCTGCGGGCCGCGGATGCCGATTTCGCCGCGCTCGCCCAGCGCTACGTGGTTGCCGTCGTCGTCGAGGATGGCGATGTCGGTCGACGGATACGGCAGGCCGATCATGCCGGTGAATTCCTTGATGTCGCAGCGGTTGGCGGTGGCCACCGGCGACGTTTCGGACATGCCGTAGCCTTCGATGATCGGGGTGCCGGTCAGCTTGAGCCAGCGGTCCGCCACCGACTGCTGCACCGACATGCCGCCGCCGTTACACACCTTGTAGCTGGAGAAATCGAGCTTGGCGAATTCGGCGTTGTTGAGCAGGCCGTTGTACAGGGTATTGACGGCCGGGAATACGTTGATGCGGTATTTGCTCAGTTCCTTGACGAAGCCCGGCATGTCGCGCGGGTTCGGAATGAGCAGGTTCATGCCGCCCAGGCGCGTGGACATCAGCGAACACACGGTGAGCGAATAGATGTGGTACAGCGGCAGCGCGCAGACGAACTGCAGCTGCTGGTTCTTGGGCAGGGTGTCGAGGGTCGGCTGCAGCCAGGCTTCGTTTTGCAGCACGTTGGCGATCACGTTCTTGTGCAGCAGGACCGCGCCCTTCGACACGCCGGTGGTGCCGCCGGTGTACTGCAGGAAGGCGATGTCGTCATGGCCGAGGGTCGGCGGCGTAAGCGTGAGGCGCGCGCCTTCGGCGAGCACCTTGTTGAACGGGATCGCGTCCGGCAGCGAAAAGGACGGTACCAGTTTTTTGACCTTGCGCACCACCAGGTTGACGATCATGCCTTTCAGGGGACCGAGCAGGTCGCCCATGGTGGCCATGATGACGTGCTTGATCTGGGTCCTGGCCAGCACTTCCTGCACGGTGTGGGCGAAGTTTTCCAGCACGATGATGGCTTCGGCGCCCGAGTCGATCATCTGGTGCTGCAGTTCGCGCGGGGTGTAGAGCGGGTTGACGTTGACGATCACGTAGCCGGCGCGCAGCACGGCGGCCATGGCCACCGGATACTGCAGCACGTTGGGCATCATGATCGCCACGCGCGCGCCGGGTTTCAGGCCGCGGCTTTGCAGCCAGGCGCCCATCTGCACCGACATGCGGTCGAGTTCGCCGTAGGTGATGGACTTGTCCATGCAAACGTAGGCCTTGCGGTCGGCGTACTTGCGGAATGCTTCTTCCAGCAGGTGGGTCAGCGAGCGGTATTGCGTGTAATCGATCTCCGCGGGTACGCCCTCCTGGTACGACTTAAGCCAAAACTTGTCCATCTATGCCTCGTCTGTTTACTGATACTGTTAATGCAAAAGACCGCCCGCAGGCGGTCGTGCCGCTAAATAAGCGAATAGGGTGCTACCTGATGCGGCACGCCGTTTCCGCCACCGGCCGGAAACGACGCGGGCAGCGTTTTATGCCGCGGGTTTTTCGTCGCGCAGCACGCGGCGCAGGATTTTGCCGACGTTGGTTTTGGGGAGCTCGCTGCGGAATTCGATGTACTTCGGCTTTTTATAGCCGGTGAATTCCTGCTTGCAGTAAACCATCAACTGTTCGACCGTCAGGGTCGGATCCTTACGCACCACGAAGACTTTCACCGCCTCGCCGGAATGCTCGTCCGGCACGCCGATACAGGCGCATTCGAGCACGCCCGGGTGCTTGGCGATGACTTCTTCGAGTTCGTTCGGGTACACATTAAAGCCCGAGACCAGAATCATATCCTTTTTGCGGTCCACGATTTTTACGAAGCCGTGCTCGTTCATGAAGCCGACATCGCCGGATTTGAAGAAGCCGTCGGCCGTCATGACCTTGGCCGTTTCGTCCGGGCGGTTCCAGTAGCCGGCCATGACCTGCGGGCCGCGGATCGCGATTTCGCCGGGCTGGCCCAGGGCCACCGGCTTGCCGTCATCGTCGAGGATGGCAATGTCGGTCGATGGCACCGGCATGCCGATGGTGCCGGTGAAGTCAAGCAGGTCGGCACGGTTGCAGGTGGCCACCGGCGACGTTTCGGACAGGCCGTAGCCTTCGATGATGCAGGTGCCGGTGGCCTTTTTCCATTTGTCGTTGACGATCTGCTGCACCGCCATGCCGCCGCCGTTGGAAATCTTCAGGCCCGTGAAATCGACCTTGGCGAAATCGGGATGGTTGAGCAGCGCGTTATACAGGGTATTGACCGCCGGGAGCATGTTGATCTTGTATTTGCACAGTTCCTTGATAAAGCCGCCGATATCGCGCGGATTGGGAATCAGGATATTGAGGGCGCCGACGCGCGTGCCCCACATGGCGCAGGCGGTGAGCGCGAAGATATGGTACAGCGGCAGCGCGCAGACAATCACCACCTGCTCGACCACGGGCGCCTTGATCAGCGCCGGCTGCGACCATGCTTCGCTTTGCAGCACGTTGGCGATGATATTGCGGTGGGTCAGGGTCGCGCCCTTGGACACGCCCGTGGTGCCGCCCGTGTACTGCAGGAAGGCGACGTCGGTGGCGCTGGCCTTGACCGGGGTGAAGGTCATTTTCTCGCCCTGCGCGAGCACCTCCTTGAAGCGCACGGTGTTGGGCAGCGAAAACGCCGGCACCATTTTCTTGACGTTGCGCACGACAAAATTGACGAGCATGCCCTTGGCGCCGCCGAGCATCTCGCCCATGCTGGCCACGACGATGTGCTTGACCGGGGTTTTGGTGAGTACCTGTTGCAGCGTATGAGCAAAATTTTCCAGGACGATAATCGCTTCGCTGCCCGAATCGGTGAGCTGGTGCTCCAGCTCGCGCGGCGTGTACAGCGGGTTGACGTTGACCACGGTGAAGCCGGCGCGCAGGATGGCGGCGATGGCGATCGGATATTGCAGCACGTTGGGCATCATGACCGCCACGCGCGCCCCCTTGGAGAGGCCACGGCTCTGGAGCCAGGCCGCCATGCGTTTCGAGTACTGGTCGAGCTCGGCGTAGGTGAGGAATTTGTCCATGCAGACGTAGGCATTGCGCGTTGCAAATTTCTGGAAAGATTCTTCCAGTAATTGAACGAGTGAGCCGTACTGGTCGGGGTCAATCTCCGCAGGGACGTTGCCGGGATAGGATTTCAGCCAAATCTTGTCCATCGTGTGCCTCTGTCTCAGAATATTATCGTTATGTGGATTCGGCGCACATTGCCGACCAGTATCTTTTTTCGCTCAGGAAAATAAACCGAGCGTGCGCTTTATTACGCTGTCTGTGATGCTATCGGGCGATGCGCTTCGATGCAAGCGCTTTTGCTGCTATTTTGGACAGGCTTGATGCATGCACCTTTTGGTGCGGTGCCGCAACACCCATTGGTATGGAAGAAAATTTGACGGCATTCGTTCAGGTTCCGGCCAGCGCTTTCAGACGGCGGTGGCGCTCGTCACGGTCGAGTTCGGCCAGGGCTTTGGCGGCTGCATAGAATCGGGGGAATGTTTTTTCGCGGGCCAGCAGCGCGCGGAAGGCGGGAATGAAGTCGTTGTAGGTGGCGATCGATGACAGATGGGCGTTCGACAAGGGTTCGGCGAAGAAGCGGTCGTAGCCGGCGTAGCCGCCCCAGCTGGCCTTGAGCACCTGGTAGTCGTCCTGCAACTGCTTGAACAGGCGGACCTTGGCGGCGCGCTTTTCCGCAATGCTGCTTTTGGAGGCATAGGTTTTCGCCAGCGCATCGCGACAACCTAGTAACAATGCCAGGAACTGTTTCTTGCGTGCAGCAATCTTGAGGTAATTGTCGCGCATGACTTCGTTGCCATAACCGCTGAGCCAGCGCTCGACGCCGGCCTCTTCCACCGCGCTGGCGAACGATTCGTTAAATTGCGAGTCACCCGCCACGTACACCACCTGGTGCGACAGTTCGTGGAAGATCAGGCGCGCCAGTTCGGCGTCGGGATAGTGGATGAAGGTCGAGATCAGCGGGTCGTTGAACCAGCCCAGGGTGGAATAGGCGGGCACGCCGCCGACCTGGACATCGTTGCCTTCGGCGCGCAGCACGCGGGCGTACTCAAGTGCATCATCCTTGCTGTAATAGCCGCGGTAGGTGACGCAGCCGGCTACCGGGAAGCACCACTGGATGGGTTTGAGCGACAGTTCCGGCGCGGCCACCACGTTCCACAGGACAAAAGGCCGGGTCAGGGCCGCGTAATTCTTGTAGCTGTTGTTGTCGGGCAGGCCCAGTTCCTTGACGGCGAAGGTACGGATCTGGCGCGCCGTGGCCAGGCGCACGCGCAGCCTGGCGTCGGTGGCTTCATCGCTAAGCCAGTCGTCGATGGAGCGTGCGTCGGAGAGCAGGGTCAGCTGGCCCTGGGCCGCCTGGCGGTAATAGTTCAGACTGGAGCAACTGGCCAGCAGCAACGCTGCCGTGCCCGCCATCAGGCCGTTCCGGGCCCGTCTGCTGAGTTTCATCCTGCACCCCCTTCGGCTTTCAGGCCGCTACTTTTTCCACCTGGACCAAGGTGTCGTAAAAGGTCGGCGCGCGGCCCATGTCGGTCAGGCGCTGGCTGGTCACTTCGTTGGCATTCTTGCCGTCGCTGGCCAGTTTCTTCCACCACACCGACAGGCCCACCACCAGCCCGGCGCGCGCTTTCGGCGTGACCCGTGCCCTGGCGACAAACGCGCCGCGGTCGTTGAAGATGCGCACCATCTGGCCATGCTCGATGCCGCGCGCGGCGCTGTCGTCGGGATGGATGTCGAGGTGCGGTTCGCCTTCGGTCGCGCGCAGGCTGGTCACGTTGACGAAGGTCGAGTTCAGGAAATTGCGGGCTGGCGGGGAAATCATGGCCAGCGGATATCTGGCCGCCAGTTCCGGGTTGCTCGCCACCGATTCGTAAGGCGCAATGTGCGCCGGCAGCGGGTCGAGTCCGTCTGCGAGCATGCTGGCCGAATAGAATTCGCACTTGCCCGATGGCGTGGGGAAACCGCCTTCGGCAAACGGCGCGTCCGGCATGGCCAGCTTTTGCCAGCCCTTGCGCTTGAGCGAATCCCAGTCGAAATGGATGGCGCGCGGATGGCTGGCGTCGAACGATTGGGCGGCCAGCTGGTCGTCGGTTTCCTTGAAGCAAGGGTCGTCGAAGCCCATGCGCGCGGCCAGCAGGCGGAAGATTTCCGTGTTGGGCTTGGCTTCGCCCAGCGGTGCGATGGCGGCGTTGTTGGCCATCATGTACAGGTGGCCGTAGGTGCTGTGGGCGTCCACATGTTCCAGTTGGGTGGTGGCGGGCAACAGGATGTCGGCATAGTCGGCGCTGTCGGTCTGGAAGTGTTCGAGCACGACGGTAAACAAGTCGTCGCGGGCGAAGCCCTGCATCACCTTGTCGGAGTCGGGAGCGATGGCCAGCGGGTTGGCGTTGTAGACGATCACGGCCTCGATTTTCGGGCCGAAGTCGGTTGATGTGCCCCGCAGCAAGTCGTCGCCGATGGTGGTCATGTTGATGGTGCGCACGCTGTTCTTCATCAAGTCCGGGCGTTGCAGCTTTTGCTTGTTGACCGGGAACGAGCCCGAGGACGACAGCTGCATGCCGCCGGCCGCATGGCGCCAGGCGCCGACCAGCGCCGGCAGGCAGGCGATGTTGCGCACGGCCATGCCGCCACCGCGCACGCGCTGCACGCCGTAATTGGTACGGATGGCCACCGGTTCGCCGCGCCGTGCCGTGGCGCCATAGTCGCGCGCCAGGTTCTCCACTTCCCCGGCCGAAATGCCGCAAGTCTCGGCGACCCGCTGCGGCGGCCACTCGGCGGCGCGTTCCTTCAGTTGCTCGTAGCCCAGGGTGTAGCGGGCGATGTAGTCCTCATCGACCAGCTTGTCGCGAATCAGCACGTGCATGAGGCCCAGCGCCAGCGCGGCATCCGTGCCGGGTAGCAGGGCAATGTGCTGGTGGCACTTTTCGGCTGTCAGGGAACGGTAGGGATCGATGGCGATGAGCCGCGCGCCCTTGCGCTTGGCTTCCTGCGCGCGCATCCAGAAATGCAGGTTGGACGCAATCGGGTTGCCGCCCCAGATGATGATCAGTTTGGCATCCTGGAATTGCTCGACATCGGTGCCGATGCTGGCGCCGATGGTGTATTTGTATCCGGTAGAGCCGGCCGTGGCGCAGATGGTACGGTCGAGCAAGGACGCGCCGAGGTGGTGAAAAAAGCGCGCCGACATCGAGTCGCCCTGCACCAGGCCCATGGTGCCGGCGTAGCTGTACGGCAGGATGGCTTGCGGAGCGCGCGCGGCGATGTCGGTTAACCGGCTGGCAATGGTGTCGATTGCCTCATCCCAGCTGATGCGCTCGAACTTGCCCTCGCCCTTGTTGCCGACCCGGCGCATGGGATGCAGCAGGCGGTCGGCATGGTAGGTGCGCTCGGCATAGCGCGATACCTTGGTGCACAGCACGCCGGCCGTGGTCGGATGGTCGGGGTCGCCTTTGACTTCGGTGGCGACGCCGTCTTCCACGGTGATGAGCAGGGCGCAGGTATCGGGACAGTCGTGCGGGCAGGCGGCCCTCACTTGGGTGGTGGTCATTGCAAGATCCAGGGAAACAGGCGTTGAAACCATTACTTTATACGATTCCGGGGTTGTTGATGAGAACCGATACCGGTCTGCCTGCCCCATTCCCAGAAGGACTACAATAGTGCGACAAATGGGTTAACATTCCAGCATCAGTGGAGAATGACATGAACCTTGTTGAACCGATCATCGCCTTCCAGAACGCGCTCCAGCAGATCCGGCGCGACCTGCATGCGCATCCGGAATTGTGTTACGAAGAAGTCCGCACCGCCGATGTGGTCGCGGCCCGCCTGACCGAATGGGGCATCCCCGTGGTGCGCGGCCTGGGCCTGACCGGCGTGGTGGGAATCATACAAAACGGCACCTCCAAGCGCGCAATCGGCCTGCGCGCCGACATGGATGCCTTGCCGATGCAAGAAATCAACAGCTTCGACCATGCCTCGCGCCATCCGGGCAAGATGCACGCCTGCGGCCATGACGGCCACACCGCCATGCTGCTGGGCGCGGCGCATCATCTGGCCAGGCACCGCAATTTCGACGGCACCGTGTACCTGATTTTCCAGCCGGCCGAAGAAGGCGGCGGCGGCGCGCGCCGCATGATGGACGACGGCCTGTTCGAACAGTTTCCGATGGACGCCGTGTACGGCATGCACAACTGGCCGGGCATGCCGATGGGCACCTTCGGCGTGGTCGCGGGACCGATGATGGCGTCCAGTAATGAATTCCGCGTCGTGGTCAAGGGCAAGGGTTGCCATGCGGCCCAGCCGCACCGCGGCATCGACCCGGTCATGGTGGCGGTGCAGATTGCCCAGGCGTGGCAAACCATCATGTCGCGCGAGAAAAACCCGCTCGATACGGCAGTGTTGTCGATCACACAAATCCATGCGGGCAGCGCCACCAATGTGATTCCCGACGAGGCGGTGCTGATCGGCACCGTGCGCACGTTTACGACGCCGGTGCTGGACCTGATCGAGCAGCGCATGGGCGAGATCGCGCAGCATTGCGCGGCTGGCTTCAACGCCACGGTCGATTTTCACTTCAAGCGCAACTATCCGCCGCTGGTCAACCATGCGCGCGAAACGGGCTATGCGGTCGAGGCGATGTGCGCGGTGGTCGGGGCCGATAAGGTCAATGCCGATACGGAGCCGACCATGGGGGCGGAAGATTTCGCGTTCATGCTGCAGGAAAAGCCGGGCTGTTATGTGTTCATCGGCAATGGCGAGGGTGACCACCGGGCCGGCGGCCACGGGCTGGGTCCATGCCAGTTGCACAATGCCAGCTACGATTTCAACGATAACCTGCTGCCGATCGGCGCCAGCTACTGGGTACGGCTGGCGGAAATGCGGCTGGCGCCGGGTTAAGCCGGCGGGACGCGAATGCCGTTGAGGCCAGGAGCGGTGGTTTCAGGCTGCGCAGTGCAGGTTCCACACCGGTCCGGCGTCAGATCCGGCGGCAACTGGTCCGGCGCCGTCCCCAGGCGCTGGCCCGGATTCATTTTCTCCAGCGCCAGCAGAGCGGCGGCGTGGTCGGCACGCGGCAGTTGCGCGGCAATACTGCGGTAGTTTTCGGTAACGAGCGCGGTGACCGGCAGCACCAGGCCGGCATCGGCCGCAGCCACCAGCACGTTCTGCAAATCCTTGAGCTGGCTTGTCACCTGGCCGCCGGGAATGAAATTGCGATCCAGCATGCGCTGGCCATGCAGCTCGAGGATGCGGCTTTCGGCAAACCCGCCGCGGATCGCGTCGCGCACGGCGGCCGGATCGGCGCCGGCGGCTTGCGCCAGCAGCAAGGCCTCGGCCACGATGTTGAGGGTGCCCCCCACGATCAATTGATTGCACAGTTTGGCGACCTGGCCGCTGCCGGCCCGGCCGACCAGGGTTGGCCGCCCCATGACGCGCAAGATGGGCTCGGCCCTGGCGAAGTCATCCGGGTCGCCGCCGGCCATGATCGCCAGGCTGCCCGCTTGCGCGCCCGCCACGCCGCCCGACACGGGCGCATCGAGGAACCGGACCTGCCCGGAGGCAAGGTGCGCATGGAAGGCCAGGGCTTCGCCGTGCTGGGTGGAACTCATGTCGATCCAGAGGGCGCCCGGGCGCAGGCTGGGCAGGGCCGCTTCGATCAGTTCCCCCACCACCGCGCCGGACGCCAGCATGGAAATGACGATGTCGGCCGCGCGCACGGCGTCGTCCAGAGCGCTGCAAGGGAGGGCGCCGGCGCTGCGCAGGGCCTCGGCCTTGGCGGGCGAACGGTTCCAGGCATGGACTGTCCAGCCGGCCTGCGCCAGGCGGGTGGCCATCGGGTGGCCCATCAGGCCGATGCCGAGAAATGCGATGGTGAGCGTGGTCAGAGTAGCCTCCTGCAGGGGGAATAATCGTGCTGATAGCGGTGTCATTTTAATAAATTGCGCACACACGTGGTCCAAGGCGATTTTTGTGCTTCGCCAGTACAATAGTGAACACGCTAATCATTATGAATTAGCGTGCCTATCTACGAAAGCTCTTCTATGTCCCTGTTAAATATGAAGCTGTGCGCCTCGCTGGCAACGCTTGCGGTGATGGCCACGGCGCCGTGCGCGTTTGCGTCAGACAAAGTGGTTGATCATGCCTCGCTGGAAGTCGGCGGTGGCGCCAAGGTCCAGATGGTCCGTTTCGGCGTGCAGAAAGATTGGAGCCGGCGCTGGTTCCAGTCGAACGGTACCCACGTAAGCGGTTACTGGGATGCATCGATCGCCCAATGGCGTGGCAATGCGTATCAGAACGTTGACGGCCGGCACCAGAACATCACGAATATCGGCTTCACGCCGGTGTTCCGCTTCCAGGCCGATGATATGACTGGCTGGTATGGCGAGGCGGGCATCGGCCTGAACTTGCTGTCCAAGCGCTATGACAACGATTCAAACCGGCTGTCGACCGCGTTCCAGTTCGGTGACCACCTGGGCGTCGGCTATGTGTTCGCCAATCATTGGGATGTGGGGATGAAACTCCAGCATTTCTCGAACGGTGGCTACAAAAAACCCAACAGCGGCGTGAACTTCCTGCTGGTCAAGGCGTCGCTTCCGTTCTGACCCACCATGCTTTGTGAACGGCGCCCGATGCGAATCGGGCGCCGTTTTTCTTTGGTGGATCAATAGGACGTCAATGCCTTGTCGAACCGGATCAGCCACAGGCGGCTCGGACGCTCCTTGTCGGCGCCGCGCCCGACGCGGATCTTGTTGGCCTCGGCGCAGCCCGCCGCGCTGCCGGTGACGATGACGCCGGCGGCGTTCACATTGCATTTGCTGACGTCGGCATCGGCCACCGTCTTGCCAGCGGGACCGGTGACACGGGTGACCATGCCGAAGTCGTTGTCGTTGGTCAATGCCAAGGTCGTGCCATCGACCAGCGCCAGCCCTTCCGCCTTTTCGGCCAGCCAGCCGATCGCATTCAGATCCAGCAGCAAGGTCTTTTTCAGGGGCACTACGCCGGCCCAGCTGGCGCCGTTGACCGCGCTGCCGCTCATGCTGCTTTTTTCCAAGTCGGAACTGTCCGGGTTGTAGCCTGGCGCGAGGATGTTGCTGGCGTCGCCGATCTGGACCAGCATCAGCTTGTTGAATACCTTGCCGTCGGCACCGGCGCCCTGCTCGATGACGATGAATTTGCCATTGCCCAGCGCCACCATGTCGCCCAGCTTGGCGTTGCCGGTGCGCCCGTCGGCGTACTCCTTGCCGTCGAGCGGATAGGCGAACATGCGGGTGGTCGCGCCGGTTGCGGGGTCGAACTCGATCCAGCGTGTGAAGCGGGCGAAGCGTTCGACCTGCTCGTTCTTGCCGGTCACGGCGTAGGCGGCCGAGCCGTCGCTGAGCGGACTTTGCAGGAAGGCGTGGATCTTGTCGCTGGCGCTGTCGAGCGCCATGCCTTCCATGCCGCGGTTGGCGCGCCGCCTGGCCAGGATGGCCGGCAGGCCGCTGCCCGGTGCGTACCTGGCCTGGATGATGCCGCTGGCCGCATCGATCCGCACCAGGAAGGGGCCGTACTCGTCCGTCACCCACAAGGCGTTGCGGCGCAGGTCGAGGGCAATGGCCTCGCTGTCGATGCCGCCGGCGTTGAAGACCGCCTTGCCTGCGGGATCGAATTTCATGGCGTCGAAGACAGGGATTTCGGCCGAGTTGCCGATCGATCCGGCCGGTACCGGCAGGCCGGAAGCGTTGACGCCTGGCGCGGCCTTGATCGGCAGGCTGGCGCTCAGGCTGGCGCCATGTTTGCCGATGGTGAACACGCCGATCGATGGGGTGAAGCTGGGCGAAGGAAAAATCTTGCTGCCCATGCTGCCCTTGCCATCGAGCGCGGGCAGGTTCGGGCCGTCGCCGTTGGGGCCGCGGTCGGTCAGGCCGTAGAACTCCAGCTCGCCGTTGGCATTCTTGCCCTTGAAGGCGAGACCGGAGCCGTAGGATGGCAGGAAGCCTTGTGGAAACTCCGCCTTCACAGCCGCGTTGGCGCCTTCGTACGGCACGTGGAAAGCGGCCGCCGCCCTGACCTGGTAGCGCGTGACGCTGGCGGCCACATTGCCCAGTGGCGTGGACTGGGTAAAGCGTTCGACGGCCGGCGTGCCGACGGTCGAGGCGAGGGTGTCTTCAAAATGTTCGCGCGCCAGCATGCGGCGTTCGGCGTCGACCGTGCGGCCGCCATAGGCGCTGCCGGCGGCGGCGAGGTTGCCCGCCAGCGCGGCGTTAAAGGCGGGCGCGGCCGCGCTGAAATCGAGGGTCTTGCCGGCCAGCGCCGCTGTTGCGTCGGCAGCGAGCTTGATGCCGTTCGACGGGTCGTTATCCTCGTCGAGCAGCTGCAGGGCCAGCAAGCGGTTCACTACCTTGGGATCGGTCACGTCGGTTCCTCCCGAAAGCGACAGCGGCGTCAACAGTGTGCCGCAGCTCGCACTGCCCAATGCCATCCCGCCAATGCTGAAGGCAACTGTTTCGCCGACTATACAGGAGAACTCGCCGCGGGCATTGGTCGTGGCGCGCGCGCTGGTGCCGGCAACGTAGCCGAGCCCTTCGACGGCGGCGTCGAGAAACACGCCCGTTTGCGCGGCAGGCGCGGTGCGGACGGTGTCGCTGCTGCCACCACAGCCAGCCAGCGCCATGGCGGCCGCGGCGGCGATCAGGGAAAGTTGCGGGTGAAACTTCATGCGAGCCTCATCAAGGATGTCGTTCAAAAAAGCAAGAGTGTACTGAGCGAGCGTGACGGCCAGATGACATGGCTTTTTGACGAATATCAAACTACCTGCATTTGAAATTGAACTTTTACTGAACAGCCGCAGTAAGCTTTTTCCATCCGGCAGAAGGAGGGCATGACGATGCGCATTCTGATCATGGCGATACTGCTGGCGGCGGCGCCGCGCGCGCTGGCCGAGAGCAGCTGGCTGACCGTGGATGCAGCGGCTTACCATCTTCTGCGCCCGGCCCTGCCGGCCATGCGCTTGCACGCTCCCGCCGCTACCCCGGCGGCGAGTAGCGCGCCGGTGGTGCTGGTCGAGGTGCCGTCGAAGGACCTGGGCCGGGTGGCGCGCCTGCTGCATGGCAAGCTGGGACATTGCGGGGGCTTCATGTTCCACGCCGATCAGGCCAGCGCCCAGCGCAGCCTGGCGCAGGGGGTGGCGGCGCCCTTGCCCGGCCTGGTGCAGCCGGCCTACGCGATCGCCAACCAGGCCAGGGTCACGCCGTTGCTGGCGCGCATGGAGGCGAAGCAGATCGCGCGCACGATCGCGGGCTTGTCGGCCTTTCCCAACCGTTTCTACAACACCACCCATGGCGCGCGGGCGTCGGAGTGGCTGCGCCAGGCCTGGGCCGCCATCGGCGCGCGCCACGGCGGGGTGCTGGTCGAGACGTTTGCACACGCTGGATATCCGCAGGCATCGGTGATCGCAACGATTGCCGGCACCGACCTGGCCGATGAAGTTGTCGTGATCGGCGCCCATCTCGATTCGGTCAACACGCAGGCCATGGACGAGCAAGGTTCGGCACACGCCCCCGGCGCCGATGACGATGCGTCCGGCGTGGCAGGCGTGACCGAGTTGCTGCGCGCGATGAGCGAGAGCAGGTACCGGCCGCGCCGCACCATCAAGCTGATCGCTTACGCGGCGGAGGAAGTGGGCCTGCGCGGTTCGCAAGACCTGGCGCGCGCATTCCGGCAGGCAAGCATCCAGGTGGCCGGGGTGCTGCAGCTGGACATGATCAACTACAAGGGTTCGGACAACGATATCTATCTGCTGCGCGATTACACCAGCGCGGAGCAGAATGATTTCCTCAAACAATTGATCGCGGCCTATTTACCGGGGGTGCGGGTCGGCAGCGACGTGTGCGGATATGCCTGCTCCGATCATGCATCCTGGCATGCCGAAGGCTACCCCGCGTCCATGCCTTTCGAGTCCTCGCTGGCCCAGGCCAATCCGCATATCCACAGCAAGAACGATACCTTCGCCAACTCGGGCGGGCAGGCCGTGCACGCGCTCAAGTTTGCCCGTCTGGCGGCCGCCTTCGCAATCGAGCTCGGCAGTTCCGTGCCTTAACGGCTCATGCTTAGAGGATATAAAATTGCCGTAAGCCATTGATTTATATATATATTTACTGTGAACATAATCCGACACTCTGCGTTGTGCGGCGCTTCCTCGTGATAATATTTTTTCAAAGTATGTATATCGTTTATGCAGTTCAGGCATCCGACCGATGCGGCCAATTCCGGCTGCATTGTATTTTGGATGAGCGCCGTCTGACCCACCGGTCACGCCATCGCTCGACAAATGGGCTACAACGCCCATCTATAAAAAAGGAAAATCCGATGGAGAACCAAGTGCACCAATTTCAGCGTCGTGCGATGCCTGCCCTGCTTGCGGTCCTGATTTCCGGGCTGATGGCAACCACCAGTGCCACTGCTGCCGCCCCCGGCAAAGGATGGATCACGGTGGGCGACACCGCCTACACACATTTGCAGAAAGTTGCGCCGCAAGCGATTGCGCGCCAGAGTCAGGTTGTGAGGACCAATGACCAGGCTGGTATCGTCGCTTCGGAAAGAGTTCACCTGGTGCAAGTGAACGAAGAAGAAATGCTGAAACTGAACGAATCGATCCACCACGAGCTCAAGCGTTGTGGCGGGTACATGTATCACGAGACCGAAGCCGAAGGCAAGCGCGCACTGGCCAAGCTGGCGGCGCCCGCCAGCACCGCCAGCCTGGCGGCGCTGGCCCGTCCGAGCTATGTGATCGACAACCAGGCCCTGGTCACGCCGGTCCTGTCGCAAATGCAGGCGAGTAATATCGGTACGACGATTACCGAACTGTCCTCGTTCACGAACCGTTTTTATACGACCACGGGCGGCTCCGACGCGTCCAACTGGCTCAGGCAAAAATGGGCCGGCATGGCCACCGGCCGCGCCGATATCTCGGTAACGCAATTCACGCACAGCGGCTACAACCAGAAGTCGGTGATCGCGACCATTACCGGGACCGATAATCCGTCCGAGGTGATTGTGCTCGGCGGCCACCTCGATTCGACGGTCGGTTCCGGCACCGGGGAAACCTCGCGCGCGCCTGGTGCCGATGACGATGCATCGGGTATCGCCAGCATGACCGAAGTGCTGCGCTCGATGATTGCCAACGGCTACAAGCCGCGCCGCACCATCAAGATGATCGGTTACGCCGCCGAAGAAGTGGGCCTGCGCGGTTCGCAAGCGATTGCCCAGAACTTCAAGGCCAATAATGTGAATGTGGTCGGCGTCATGCAGCTCGACATGACCAATTACAAAGGCTCGGCCAACGATATTTATATCTATACCGATTACACCGACAGCCTGCAGAACGACTTCGTCGCCAAGCTGATCACCACTTATCAGCCGACCCTGACCATCGGTTACGACCGGTGCGGTTATGGCTGCTCGGACCACGCCTCATGGACCGCGCAGGGCTATTACGCCTCGATGCCGTTCGAGACGGCGATGTCGCAGTCGAACCGGTATATCCACACGGTCAACGACACCTTCGCCAATGCCGGCGGCCAGGCCAATCACTCGCTCAAATTCGCGCGCCTGGCGGCATCGTTCGCCATCGAACTGGGTAGCGATGGCGCGGTGGTGGGCGGCGGCGACAAGACCGAAACCTTTACCGGCACCCTGACCTCGGGCCAGAAGAAAACCTTCGGCCCGTTCAAGGCCGCCATCGGCACGGTGGTCTCCTCCACCACCGGCACCGGCGACGCGGATCTGTATGTGCGCAAGACGTCGGTGCCGACCACCTCGACTTACACCTGCAAATCGGATGGTGCCACCAGCACGGAAAAGTGCACGGTTAACATGACCGCCAATGGCGATGTGTATGTGCTGTTGAACGGCTATACGTCGTCGAGCTATACCTTGACTGTGACGTACAAGCCGCAATAATCGCCGGTTTACGGTAAGCGGTTCGGGCCGCGCGACTCCTTCCTGGATTCGCGCGGCTTTATCTTTTTGAGGGGATGCGGGCGTAAAAAAGACCCGCCGGAGCGGGCTTGCGCGTTGATCGACTGTTTTACTTCTTTTTGGCCGGCAGCGGCAGCCCGGCAAAGCGAGGCCACTCGACCTTGCTCTCGAATGATTTGATCTCGTTCCAGCCCGGTTCGAAATCGCCATCCTTCAGTTCCAGCAGTTCGCGGTCCAGCAAGTTCCGGAGTGCGGCGACATCGCCGATTTTTGCGCCGTTGAACGGACGCGTGACCAGCACGTTTTGCACCGCCAGCGCCTGCACGTTGTACACGCCGAGGTTCTTGTAGCTGTACGGGCGCACGCTGTAAGGGCTGCTGACCGGGACGTCGAAGCCGGCCAGGGTCAGCCCGCTGTTGGGCGCCAGGCGGGTGATCTGGCCGTGCGGCCAGCCGGCCACCGAGAATGCGGCGTAGGCCTCGCCGGAGAGCACTTTTTGAAATGCGATGGCGTCGCTGTCGACATCGATGTAGCGCATGTTGTAGCCGAGGATCTTATCGAGCTGGCGCACCATCAGCTGGGCGGAGCCGACCAGGGCGACCGGCGCGCCGCGCAATTCCGACATCCTGGTGATGCGCACCGTTTTGGTATCGCCTTTGAGCACGCCGTATTTCTTGGGTCCTTCCAGGATCAGGCCATTGGCGGAGGTGACGATGTGCAGGTAGTTGCTGTTCAGTGCCGCCACCACCATCAGGGAAGCGATATTGGCGTCGCCTTCGGCCATTTTCTTGAGTGCGTCCATCGGCACGATGCCGACATCGGCTTTCTTGATCGAGAGCGTGGTCAGGTTATCCAGGCCGCCTTCGGTATTGACTTCGCACAGCGGCATGGCATTTTTCGAGACGCGCACCAGATCGGCGTACAGTTTGGAGTAGCCTTTGCCGGCGGGGCCGGTGGCCACTTTCAATCCTTCGCAGGGAGCGGCGGGAGCGCCGTCCAGTTTGGCCGCCTGCGCTGCCGATACGGTCAGTCCGAACATCAGGGAGATCATTACGCGGGTTTTCATATGTGCCTTTTTTAGAAGTTGAAGTTTTTATTTGGCTGCGCTTGCGTGTCGACCGGCTGGACCGGAGTTGCTGTGTATTCCTTATGCGGGGCCAGGATGGCTGCGGCAAGTACCAGCAGGATCACCATCAGCGTGCCGCCCAGACGGAACCATTTCCAGAACATCTTTTACCTCCTTACTTTTTCAGTGCTGCCAATCCCGATCGAGCTCAGGTCGATCGACATGCCGTCGTCGAACGACAGCTCCTTTGCGCTGCTTAGTTTTTCCGCTTCCATTTCGAGTTCGGAGAACACCTGGTTGAAGTTGTCGCGCACGCTGTCGAAGGCTTCGTCGGCCAGCATCTGGTTCAGCAGTTCCTGGCCGCTGGTGGCGTTCAGGTTCTGGATCGCGGCCTGTCCCGCCTGGCCGAAGCGCCATTCGAACTTTTTGTCTTCAACCACCTCGCTCAACTGCACCAGCGCCAGTTCGGCATTTTTGTACTTCACGACCAGCAGCACGTGCGCGTCTTTCATGGCCTTGACCGCATTCTCCTGGCGGCTGGCGTCGTAGCCGGGCTTTTGGCGTTTGCGCTCCTCGATCATGTCGCTCATGCTTTTGATTTGCGCACCGATGCTCACCACCGCCTTTTTGAACGCCACCACACGCTGGCGCTTTTGAAGCAGAAAGTTCTGCAGCTGTTCAATCGGATTGGCGCGGGCTTCCGCCTTGCGCGCCGCCAGCAAGCGGTTTTCCAGCTTTTGCCCCAACAGCGGCAAGGCCTGGAACAGCGCCACACCGACCGCGCCAATCAGCGCGAGGGCGATCAGGCCCAGGCCGGCGCTCACGGCGCCCCAGATAAGGGGGGCCAAAACAGCGAGTACAGATGTCCCTGCCGCTCCCGCAGCGATGCGCACCGCCCAGATGCGCTGCTGTTCGGTTACAGGGCCAGTGTCGTTGTTTGCTGTATTTTTCATGTTGTCTCCTGATTGAGTTGACGATGCGTGGCCCTGCCGGCCGCCAAGATCGGCAGGTGGCGAGTGGCAGGGGCGAAAAAAAAGGCATCCGATGGGATGCCTTGAATGTCGTATTGCGCAGGACGAGTAACGTTCGCGCACGGAGTAGGGGGAGTGTCCGCCGCCAGTTGCATGTCGGCCGGTGTCTGGCGCGTTCGCCTGGAGGGGGAGTGGGTGTTCTGGTTCCTGTTGCTGCTCATTGTGACCGCCATATTCTTGTTTTTATGGACCCAGCATATGATGGAAATATGACGGGATGATGACATGCCGGACAAATGACGCGTGAAGGCATCAATTGTTGTACCGCTGATGGGGGGATTGGGGCAGAGGCT
>NZ_JAVCWM010000041.1:0-43766 GCF_030846495.1 Massilia scottii
TAGCAGCTGGCCGTCTCGCCGCGCACCGTCGCGCGCTGGCGGCAGTGGTGGCGCGATAGCTTCCCGGTTACGCTCGTCCGCACAAACGCAAAAGCGGCAAGCGCCCAAAAGGCCTTGCCGCTTTTTCCGGCCTTATCAGGCCCTGTGCTATTCGTGATAGCGATCGCGCAGGTCGAGCGCGCTGCCGTGAACCTCTTCCACCAGCTCATACAGCACCAACCCAACCATCCCTCCAAAAATGGCCATGACGAGCATGCTGAACATGATCATGAACCGCCGTTGAGCGATTTCTCCCTTAGTTGATACTCCTAAACTTTAGCAGATCGATGTCGCAATTCAAGCTTGCGCTGCATCTATTTAACAATCAGGTCGGGCGCCATCACGCCTTTCAAGTACAGACTGTAGGGATCGAGCGCCTCGCGCTGCACCAGCCACCACGCATTGGCCTTCTTGATCTGCCAATCCTGCGGCTGGCCCGACAGCAGCAAGGCCGCCACCTGGCCCAAGGTCGGCTGATGGCCGACCACCAGCACCGGCTCGCGCCCGTTGGGCCAGTTGGCCGCCATCAGCACATCTTCCGGATCGGCGCCCGGCGCCAGATCGTGCACGATCTTGAACTTGCGCTTGAGCGGCTCCACCGTCTGCAAGGTGCGCAGCGCCGGGCTGACCAGGATGCGGCAGCTGTCGGGCAGCTGCGAGGTCAGCCAGTCGGCCATGCGCCTTGCCTGCTTCTGGCCCTTGGGCGTGAGCGCGCGTTCCATGTCGTCCTGGCCCGGTTCGGCGTCGTACGCCTCCGCATGCCGCCATAAAATCAGATCCATGCTGTCGTCTCCTTACTCGCTATCGACCGGCGGCCGGCCCAAAAGTTGCATCAGATGACGCTGCGCCGAAAATTCAACCTGCTTGCCGCGCACCCGGCGGCGCTGGTAATGCCCGCTCGGATCGAGCTCCCATGCATTCGAGTTATCTTTCAGGTAAGGGTTCAATCCCTCGGTAATCACCCGCCGCTTGAGCGCCTTGTCCAGGATGGGGAAGGCGACTTCGATGCGGCGGAACAGGTTGCGGCTCATCCAGTCGGCGCTGGCCAGGTACACATCGTGCGCCAGGTCGTTGCGGAAGTAGTAGATCCGGCTGTGCTCCAGGAAGCGGCCGATGATCGAGCGCACCTTGATGTTTTCCGACAGCCCCGGCACGCCCGGTTTCAGCGTACACGCGCCGCGCACGATCAGGTCGATCTTCACCCCGTCGTGCGAAGCCGCGTACAGCGCGCGGATCACCGATTCGTCCACCAGCGCATTGATCTTGACGATGATGCGCCCCGGCCGGCCGGAACGGGCGATCTTGGCTTCGTTGCGGATCGCCTTGATGATCTCGCTCTGCAGCGCGAACGGCGCCAGCCACAAATGGGTCAGCTTGTGCGGCTTGGTCAGGCTGGTCAGATGGATGAACACTTCGTTCACTTCCTGCGCCATTTCCGCGTGCGCGGTCAACAGGCCGAAGTCGGTGTACAGGCGGGTAGTGGTCAGGTGGTAGTTGCCGGTGCCGAGGTGGGCGTAGAAGCGCAGCCCGCCCGGGTTGCCGTCGGCGTCGGCTTCCTCGCGCCGGATGACCAGCGCGACCTTGGCGTGGGTTTTCAGGCCGACCACGCCGTACACCACCTGGGCGCCGGCCTGCTCGAGCTTGTCGGCCCAGTTGATGTTCGCTTCTTCGTCGAAACGCGCCATCAGTTCCAGGATCACCGTCACTTCCTTGCCGGCGCGGGCGGCGGCCATCAGCGCTTCCATCAGGTCCGAGTGCATGCCGGTGCGGTAAATGGTCTGCTTGATCGCCACCACCGACGGGTCGTGCGCGGCCACCTGGATGAAGTCGACCACGGTCTGGAACGACTGGAAAGGGTGGTGCAGCAAAATGTCGTGCTTCTTGAGCTGCTCGAAGATGTCGTGATGCGCGATCTTTTGCGGCATGCCGGGAACAAAAGGCTCGAAGCGCAGGCTCGGCTGCTTCACATGGTCGATCAGCTCGGCCAGGCGCACCAGGTTGACCGGGCCGTCCACCGCGTACAGGCGGCTCTTGTCGAGTCCGAACTGTTCGAGCAGGAAGTCGGCCAGTTCCGGCGCGCAGTTCTTGGCCACTTCCAGCCGCACCGAGGTGCCGAACTGGCGTCCCTGCAGCTCGCCCTTGAGCGCCTGGCGCAGGTTCTTGACCTCTTCCTCGTCGACCCACAGGTCGCTGTCGCGCGTGACCCGGAATTGGGAATAGGCGATCACTTCGCGCCCCGTGAACAGGTCTTCGATGTGCGAGTGAATGATGGAGGAGAGCAGGCAGAACGACATGCCGCCGTTGGTCGACAGGTGGTCGGGCAGGCGGATCACGCGCGGCAGCACCCGCGGCGCCTTGACGATGGCAATCCCGGTGCCGCGCCCGAAGGCATCCTTGCCGGTCAGCGAAATGATGAAGTTGAGACTCTTGTTAACCACCTGCGGAAACGGGTGGGCCGGGTCGAGCCCGATCGGGGTGAGCAGGGGGCGCACTTCGCGCTCGAAGTATTCCTTGACCCAGGCGCGCTGTGCATCGTTGCGGTCGGTGTGGCGCACCAGGTGCACGCCCTTTTTCTGCAGTTCGGGCAGCACTTCGGTGTTGAGAACCGCGTACTGGTCCTTGACCAGGCTGTGACATTCGTTGCTGATGCGCGCCAAGTTGGCAGCCAATGCCGGATCTTCCGCGAGGTTGCCCTGGGCCAGCAGGCTGGCCACGCGCACTTCAAAGAATTCGTCCAGGTTGTTGCTGACTATGCACAGGTAGCGCAGCCGTTCCAGCAGGGGCAGCGATGTATCTTCGGCCTGGGCCAGTACGCGGCGGTTGAACGTCAATTGCGACAGCTCCCGGTCGAGGAAGATGTTGGCGCGCGCCGGGTCCGACGTCGATGCAGTTTTCATTATGTCTTTAACTAGTCAGATAGATAATAGTAAACGCAGCCAGTGTAATAAAGAAATATTACAGGTCGGTGACACACACCCCGAATTGTGTGACATGGCGAATCGGCATGCCAAGCGTATCATGCAGCCAGAAAAAGGATTCTTACAGGATTTCGGTCATGTCATAAACGTGTCATATTTGCGCGTTAGACTGCGCAGCATTCCACGTTGTATAACCCACAAGGACTTGATATGCGAATGAAACAGTTGTTAGCTTCCATTATCGTTGGCGTCGGCGCACTGGCGGCAGCGAACTCCATGGCTGCGGACATGACCGGCGCGGGTGCGACCTTTCCTTACCCTGTGTATGCAAAATGGGCGGAGTCGTACAAGAAGGCGACCGGCAATGGCATGAACTATCAATCGGTCGGCTCCGGGGCCGGCATCAAGCAGATCAAAGCGAAAACCGTCGACTTCGGCGCTTCCGACAAGCCGCTCGGCGTTGAAGAGCTGGACGCGGCAGGCCTGATGCAGTTCCCCGCCATCATGGGCGGCGTTGTCACCATCGTCAACCTGGACGGTATCGCTCCTGGCGCGATGAAGCTGACCGGTCCGGTCATCGCCGACATCTACCTGGGCAAGATCACCAAGTGGAATGCCCCTGAAATCGCAGCCCTGAACCCGGGCGTCAAGCTCCCGGCCGACGACATCACCGTTGTGCACCGCGCCGACGGTTCGGGCACCACCTACCTGTTTACCGACTACCTGTCGAAAGTGTCGCCGGAATTCAAGACCAAAGTCGGTGCGGATGCATCGGTGAAATGGGCGGTCGGCGTGGGCGGCAAGGGCAACGACGGCGTCGCCTCGACCGTGCAGCGCGTCAAGGGGGCGGTTGGCTACGTCGAGTGGGCCTTCGCCAAGAAGAACAAGATCGCACACACCCAGCTCAAGAACAAGGAAGGCACCTTCCTGCAGCCGGACGACGAGAACTTCAAGGCGGCAGCGGCTTCGGCCGACTGGGTCAAGGCACCGGGCTTCGGCGTCGTGCTGACCGACCAGCCAGGCAAGAACAGCTGGCCGATCACCGGCGTGTCGTACATCCTGATGCACAAGAGCCAGGCCGATGCCGCCAAAGGCAAGGAAGTGCTCAAGTTCTTCGATTGGGCGTTCAAGAATGGTGACGCGGCTGCCGTCGACCTGGACTACGTGCCGCTGCCGGACAGCGTCACCAAGCTGGTCGGCGACGCCTGGAAAGCCAATCTGAAAGACGCTTCCGGCAAGACAATCTGGTAATTTTTGGCAATAACATCGGGCGGGCAGGGCGCGTGTGCGGCCAGCCTGCCCCTTTTGTAGTGATCAACATCATGTGGACACCTGGCGAAGTCAATCAATGAGCGCAAACCCAACTATCGCAATGGCCATGAACAAGCCCGCAGCGCCTGACCTTGAGCACGCTGCTTTGCTTTCCACCATGCGCAAGCAGCGCATGCAGGATTTTATTTTCCATAAAGTGACCCTGCTGTTCGCGGCTTCGGTCCTCCTGGTCCTGGTCGGCATCATCGCTTCGCTCATCATCGGCGCGGCTCCCGCCTTCAAGGAATTCGGACTCGGCTTCGTCGCCAGCGCCGAGTGGGATCCGAGCAACCAGCAATTCGGCGCGCTGATCCCCATCGTGGGCACCCTCGCCACCTCGATTATCGCCTTGCTGATCGCGTTTCCGGTCAGCTTCGGCATCGCATTGTTCCTTACGGAAATCTGCCCGGTCTGGCTGCGCCGCCCACTGGGCACCGCCGTCGAACTGCTGGCGGGCATTCCGTCGATCATTTACGGCATGTGGGGCGCGTTCGTGCTGGTGCCCCTGTTTTCGGAATACGTCCAGCCTTTCCTGAAAGCCACGCTGGGCCAGCTGCCGATCATCGGCAAGCTGTTCAGCGGCCCGATGATGGGTTTTTCCATCCTCGCCGCCGGCCTGGTGCTGGCGATCATGATCATCCCCTTCATCGCCTCCGTCATCCGCGACGTGTTCGAAATCGTACCGGCCGTGCTGAAAGAGTCGGCATACGGCCTGGGCTGCACCAAGTGGGAAGTCGTGCGCAAGATCGTGCTGCCTTATACCAAGACCGGCGTGGTCGGCGGCGTCATGCTCGGCCTGGGCCGCGCGCTCGGCGAGACCATGGCGGTCACCTTCGTGATCGGTAACGCCAACAACCTGTCGTGGTCGATCTTCTCGGCCGGTAACAGTATCGCCTCGATCCTGGCCAACCAGTTCGCCGAAGCCGAGCAGCCGCTGCACACCTCGTCCTTGCTGGCGCTGGCGCTGATTCTGTTCATCATTACTTTTATCGTATTGTCCGCAGCTAAGCTGATGCTGGCGGGAATGTCGCGCAAGGAAGGCATTAAATGAGCCAGACTATTGTTAACCCGGTCTACCGCAAGCGCCTCTGGAAGCACCGGATCGGCATCGCCTTGTCGGTGGTGGCCATGTCGGTCGGCCTGATCTTCCTGTTGTGGATCCTGTCGACCCTGCTGATCAAGGGCTTCGCCGGCTTGTCGCTCGACCTGTTCATCAACGATACGCCCGGTCCCGACAGCGAAGGCGGCGGTTTGCGCAACGCCATCCTCGGCAGCCTCATGATCGTGGGCCTGGCGACCTTCATCAGCACCCCGGTCGGCATCCTGGCCGGCGTCTACCTCGCCGAATACGGCGAAGAGAACCGCTTCGCCCAGGTGACCCGTTTCGTGACCGATATCATGCTGTCGGCGCCGTCAATCGTGCTCGGTATTTTCGTGTGGACCCTGTATGTGAACGTCGCCGGGCACTATTCCGGCTACGCCGGCTCGATTGCGCTGTCGCTGATCGCCATCCCCGTGGTGGTGCGCACCACCGACAACATGCTGCGCCTGGTGCCGCAGAACCTGCTCGAGGCAGCCTTCGCGCTCGGCGCGCCGCGCTGGAAAGTGGCGACCACGGTGCGCCTGCGCGCCGTCAAGTCGGGCGTGGTGACCGGCGTGCTGCTGGCGGTGGCGCGCATCACCGGCGAGACCGCGCCGCTGCTGTACACGGCGCTGAACAACCAGTTCTTCAGTTCCAACATGAATGCACCGATTGCCAATCTGCCGGTGGTCATTAATACCTTTGCACAAAGCACGGCCACCAACTGGGTCAACCTGGCGTGGGCCGCATCGCTGCTGCTGACCTTTAGCGTGTTGTTGTTGAACATCGTGTCGCGTACCATGTTCAGCCAGAAAACCACAAAATAATCGACGGATCCCTCTATGAGCCCTATGCCTACACCGATTCCTACTGTAACGCCAAAGAACAAGACGATCGAGATTTCCGGCCTGAATTTCTTTTATGGCAAGACGCAAAGCCTGACCAACGTCAGCCTCGACATTTTCGAAAAGCAGGTCACGGCCTTCATCGGCCCATCCGGCTGCGGCAAGTCGACCCTGCTGCGCACCCTGAACCGCATGTACGACCTGTACCCGGGCCAGCGCGCGGAAGGTTCTGTCATGTACCGCGGCAAGAACATTCTCGATCCGGGCCAGGACGTGAATATGCTGCGCGCCAAGGTCGGCATGGTGTTCCAGAAGCCGACCCCGTTTCCGATGTCGATCTACGACAATATCGCCTTCGGCGTGCGCCTGTACGAAGACCTGTCCAAGGGCGAGATGGACGAGCGCGTCGAATGGGCGCTGAAAAAAGCCGCGCTGTGGGGCGAGGTCAAGGACAAGCTGACCAAGAGCGGCCTGTCGCTGTCGGGCGGCCAGCAGCAGCGCCTGTGCATCGCGCGCGGCGTGGCGGTGAAGCCGGACGTGCTGCTGCTCGACGAGCCGACCTCGGCGCTGGATCCGATCTCGACCGCGAAAGTGGAAGAGCTGATCAGCGAACTCAAACAGGATTACACGATCACCATCGTGACCCACAACATGCAGCAAGCCGCGCGTTGCTCGGACTACACCGCCTATATGTACCTGGGCGAGCTGGTCGAGTTCGGCGAGACCGACCAGATTTTCATGAATCCCGCCCGCAAGGAAACGCAGGATTACATCACCGGACGCTTTGGCTGAGCCACGACCATTCTAATTACGGAGAGCAGCAATGATAGGCGAGCATTCATCCAAGCAGTACGACCACGAACTTGAAACCATCCGCTCCAAGGTGTTGCTGATGGGCGGCATCGTCGAGACCCAGTTCCTCGACGCGATGACGTGTTTTCGCATCGGCAACCTGGAGCGCGCCGACCGCGTGATCGCGGAAGACGACGAAGTCAACCAGCTGGAAGTGGCGCTCGACGACGCCTGCAGCCACCTGATCGTGCGGCGCCAGCCGACCGCCAACGACCTGCGCACGGTCATGGCCACGATCAAGGTCATCACCGACCTGGAGCGCATCGGCGACGAAGCGGCCAAGATTGCCCGCACCTCCAAGAATCTGCACGGGCGCGGCGCCGTCGGCGTGAACCATTATGAAATGGTGCGCACGATCGCCACCGCCACGTCCGACATGCTGCACGATGCGCTGGACGCCTTTGCGCGCCTCGACGGCAAGCAGGCCTTGCAGCTGATCGCCCAGGATGCGGTGATCGACCATGAATTCCGCTCCATCATGCGCAACCTGATTACCTTCATGATGGAAGACCCGCGCACCATTTCGTCGGCGCTGGACACCTTGTGGGTGGCCAAGGCCATCGAGCGCATTGGCGACCATGCCAAGAACATCGCGGAATATGTCATCTATGTCGTTGAAGGCAAGGATATCCGGCACTCCAAACAGGCGCACTCGATCCCTGACAACCCCTTACCGTAATATCAATGGCATCTGACAAAACGACTGTATTGATTGTAGAGGACGAGCCGGCGATTGTGGAACTGGTCACGTTCTCGCTGCGCGAGGCGGGCTGGAATGTGTGTTCGGTGCAGAATGTGGCCGACGCCTGGGAATTCATGCAGCAGCGCATTCCGCACCTGATTTTGCTCGATTGGATGCTGCCGGACCAGACGGGCTTGAGGATGCTGTCGCGCATGCGCTCGGACCGGAATTTCCAGGATATTCCGGTGATCATGCTGACCGCCAAGAGCATGGAAGAGGACAAGATCGCCGGCCTGAACAACGGCGCCGACGATTACGTGACCAAGCCGTTTTCGCCGCGCGAGCTGCTGGCGCGCGCCAAGGCGCTGCTGCGACGCAAGAGTCCGGAGCATGACCAGGCGGTCATGAGCGCCGGGCCGGTGACCCTGGACCCGGTCAGCTGCACGGTGTCGATCGACAGCCAGAAGATCGACATGGGGCATGCCGAGTTCAAGCTGTTGAAGTTTTTGCTCGCGCATCCGGAACGGGTGTTTTCGCGCAGCCAGTTGCTCGACAAGGTGTGGGGCGACCATGTGGTGATCGAGGAACGCACGGTCGACGTGCATGTGCTCCGGCTGCGCAAGGCGCTCAAGGAATCGGAAAAGCTGATCAAGACAGTGCGCAGCGTGGGGTATATGCTGTCGGAGAAGTGATTTGACGTAGCCGATATCGATACCGGCGTAACCCATACCTTTACCTCGTCGTTCCTGGCACCGCCAGAAGCGACTTCCCGCGCCAAGGCGGCACTCGGCGGGAACGACGCAGCGAGCGGGAACGACGAGGGTGAGGCTGCGCGAATATCGTACGATGGATTTAGCTGTAAAAAAGGACACCCCCCGCAACATGAACCCGAAACTGCTGTTCTGGATCCCCGCGCTGCTGCGCATGTGCTTCATCCTGCTTGGCGCGGGCGTGTTCTGGTGGCTGTTCGGCCTGGTCTACGGCCTGGCCGTCGCCTTTCTCTCGGTCTTCATCCTGCTGTTCATCCAGCTCTCCTACCTGCACCAGCTCGGCGACTGGCTGGACGACCCGCACTCCGCCAAGCTCCCCGACGGCTGGGGTTCCTGGACCAATATCTTTTCGCGCCTGTACCGCCTGCGCCGCGACGACGAACGCAACCAGGCCGAACTGACCGAATGGCTGGCCCGTTTCCGCCAGGCCATGCACCTGCTGCCCGACGGCGTGGCCATCATGGACGACGTTCTGTTCCTCGAATGGTGCAATCCGGCCGCCGAACGCCACCTCGGCCTGACGCTCGAGCGCGACAAGGGCATGCGCGTCACCAACCTGATCCGCCATCCGGATTTCATCGACTACATCATCCTCGGGCGCTACGACAGCCCGCTGACGCTGAGCTTTCGCGACCGCAAGCTGATCTGCCAGATCATCCCGTTCGAGAACCGGCGCCAGATTCTGGTCACGCACGACGCCACCGAAACCCAGCGCATCGAGGAAATGCGGCGCGACTTCATCGCCAACGCCTCGCACGAGCTGCGCACGCCGCTGACGGTGATCGTCGGCTTCCTCGAAATCGCGTCGAGCGAAATGAACCTCGATGCGGAAACGCGCATGTCGCACCTGAAACTGATGACCGAGCAGGGCCACCGCATGCAGCGCCTGATCGAGGACATGCTGACCCTGTCGCGCCTGGAATCGATGGATTACCCGCTGCGCAGCGAGTCGGTCGACATTGCCGCGCTGATGGAGCAGATCGTGCAGGAGGCGAGGGCGCTGTCGGGCGGCAAGCACCAGATCACGTCCAGCGTCAACGGGCCGGGCATTACCGGCAATGCGGAAGAGCTGCGCAGCGCCTTCGGCAACCTGGCGTCGAACGCGGTGCGCTACACGCCGCCCGGCGGCACCGTGCACCTGGCCTGGCAGATCGGCCCGAACGGCCCGCAGTTCGTGGCCACCGACACCGGCATCGGCATCGACCAGATCCACATCGCGCGCCTGACCGAACGCTTTTACCGGGTCGACAAGAGCCGCTCGCGCGAAACCCAGGGCACCGGGCTGGGGCTGGCGATCGTCAAGCACGTGCTGCTGCGCCACGGCGGCAACCTGACCATCAAGTCGGAAGCGGGCAAGGGCAGCAGCTTTATCGTGTCGCTGCCGGCGGCCTGACGCTGACCGGAACACGTTGCGCATTGCTGTAGGGATCAGCAAATGATTCATTCATGCAAATTATTGCAATGTATGAAATATTATAAAAAATCAAAGTTCATTCTATCCAATGGAAATAGAGTTCTATAACTGTTCGTGCTGGAAAAGAAGGTTTCCTACGTGCAGTGTTTATGAAATGCATTTTGGCGAGTGCATTCCATTTTGAATTTAATTTGAAAATTGGAGTGATAATGAATAAGCAAAGCAAACAGCGTATTCAACTGAAAACCGTGTCCATCGTCGTTGGCCTGTTGGCAGGACTGGGCGGCATGAATGCCTCCGCGCAGTCTCTGCCATCGTCCAAAGCGACGTTCGCTTACACTTCGCTCACCGTTTTGCCGCCATGCAGTAGCGGTAGCGCTACTGGCTGTGCCGACAAGGGCAGCGACGGCTGGACGAGTATCTTGAAGCAGCAGCTCAAGACGGCGAATCAGAAGGACCTGTTTATCAATGCATCGCTTCAATGCGGCATTGTCACCGATACGACGGTAAAAAGCACCAATGGTTCCCTCGATACGGCGGAAGCGCGCGGGACCGTCCGCGTGAAAGTGAAGATTACCGCTCCCTCTGGCGCGGTCAGTTATGCTCAGCCCTCGACCGGTCAGGACGCCACCAGCACGACTGGCGATGGCATTGTGTTCTGCGACCGTGTGCAGACGCTCAAGGCCAGGTTTTCAGGCCTGAACTGTAAGGCCGATTTAACAACCGGCGCGGTGACTTGCGCCGACCCGGAGGAGCTGCAGCTCATCTTGAAAACGCTGAACGCCAACGCATTTAACTTCGTGGCGCCCGCCCTTAGCTCCGGCGTGAGTACCATCGAGGTACTGGCACGGTCCTCCGCAAGTGGGTCGGCAACCGGCACGAACGGGTCGCTCGGCAGCGCCAACGCGTTTATCGGCGCGGGATCGGTTGCCATTGAAGAAGTACGCATGATCAAGGGCAATACCGGCGAGACAATCAGCTTTTAAGCCAACGCTTGAATGCTGATGTTGCCTTGGGCGGTGCGTGGCACGGCCCAAGGCAATCGCGGCGCGCTGGCCGCATTTCTCCCCACGCAATTTCTATCAGGTCGACCTGGCTTCCACCGCGAAGATCGCCGTCGCCCCTTCCACGCTGAACTCCACCACCTTGAAATGGGCGCGCAGATAGTTTTCCAGCGCACGCGCATTGTCCTGCCGGTTGTTGAACACCCCGAGCGCATTCATCAGCCACATGAAAGGCCGCGCCAGCAGGTTCTTGCGCACGCCTTCCGACAGCACCGTGGTACCGAACAGGCGTCCGCCCGGCGCCAGCAGCGCCGCAAGATGGGTGAGGGCGATGCTTTTCCGGTCCAGGCTGCCCGGCACGCAGTGCAGCACATAATTAATGCTGATCGAATCGAAGGGCGCGACCGCGTGCTTCACAGGTTCCAGAATGTTCTGCACGTACGTTTCCGGCCGGTAGCGCGCCACCTTGGGCAAGGTCTTGGCCAGGCACTCGGCGCTCAGGTCCATCAGCGCCAGGCGCGCCGTGGGCACCAGCGGCGCCCGGTTCAGCAGAAACCCGGTGCCGACCCCCACCTCAAGATGATTGGCGCTGATGTGCTTGCGGTAATGCGCATCGAGCCGCGCAATCGAGCATCCCCACGCATACTTCGAAATCACGCCATACAGCAGTGCATCGTAGAAAAACAGGCTCAGTTTGTTGAAGTACTGCTGGGAACGGACAATCTTGACGTGGGTGAGGTCGCTGTCGCTGCTGATCATTGCCGACTTTCCTGGTTGGTATAAACGATTATGCCACTTTATCCACTTGGCAATTAGATCGGCGCCACCAGCGCAGCCTGGCGCGCTACTGCGTTCCCGGGAGCAGGTACAATCGTGGTCTTCGCTTCTTTGACGACCACTATGTTCACCAAACGCCGTACCCTGATCGCCCTCGCTGTGTTGCTCGCCGGCTGTCGCAGCAACCCCACCCCTCCGCCGGCCAAGCCAGCCGCCGTGCTGCAGCCGGCCGCCGCCGCGCTGCCCAAGAAGATCCGCATCGGCCTGGCCCTGGGTGGCGGCGCCGCGCGCGGTTTCGCCCATATCGGCGTGATCAAGGCGCTCGAAGCGCAGGGCATCTATCCGGAAATCGTGGTCGGCACCAGCGCCGGCAGCGTGGTCGGCGCCATGTATGCCGCCGGCAACGATGGCTTCGCGCTGCAAAAGACCGCCATGGAAATGGATGAGGCCGAGATTTCGGACTGGGCCATGCCGCTGTTCGGCAAGTCCTCGGGCGTGCTCAAGGGTGAAGCCTTGCAGAATTATGTGAACAAGGCCGTCAAGAACGTGCCGATCGAAAAGCTCAAGATCCCCTTCGGCGCCGTCGCGACCGACCTGAACAACGGTCAGCCGATCCTGTTCCGGCGCGGTAACACGGGGCAGGCGGTGCGCGCGTCCTCGTCCGTGCCTAGCGTGTTCCAGCCGGTGCGCATCGGCGACCGCTCGTATGTCGATGGCGGCCTGGTGGCGCCGGTGCCGGTGCGCTTCGTGCGCGAAATGGGCGCCGATTTCATTATCGCCGTCAATATTTCGAGCCAGACCGACGCCCAGGCGGCCGTCAGCTCGCTGGAAGTGCTGATGCAGACCTTCGCCATCATGGGCCAGCGCCTCAATCACTACGAGCTCAAGGATGCCGACATCGTCATCTCGCCAGCGCTGGCGAAGATGGGCAGCAACGATTTTGCCGGCCGCAACCGCGCCATCATGGCGGGAGAACAGGCCGCCGCGGCGATGATGCCGCAGATCAAAGCCAAGCTCAAGGCACTCCAGCAGTCATAAGCGCTATAGCCGTTCCGATATCGGCAGCGTTCGCGCATGCCGTAAAATCCGCCGCATTCATTCACCTGGGACTCAATATGCCATCGAAACCGTACCTGAACTTCGCCGACGTCAAGAAAATCGCCGCCGCAGCGGAAGCCGAAGCCATCGCCAACAACTGGGCGGTCACCATCGCCATCGTCGACGACGGCGGCCACCTGCTGTCGCTGCAGCGTCTGGACGGCGCCGCGCCGCTGTCGTCGCACATCGCCCCCTCCAAGGCCAAGACGGCGGCCCTGGGCCGACGCGAGAGCAAGGTCTATGAAGACATCATCAATAACGGCCGCACGGCGTTCCTGACGGTGCCGTTCGTGGAAGGGATGCTCGAGGGCGGCGTGCCGGTGATCGTCGACGGCCACGTGATCGGCGCCGTGGGCGTGTCGGGCGTGAAGTCGGACCAGGATGCGCAGATCGCCAAGGCGGGCATCGCCGCGCTGGCCTGATCAGGCCGGTCCGCGCTGGCTTGCGCGGACCGTGGAACTGGGGTTGCCGCTCAGCCGGCAGGCGTAGCGGCAGCGCCGCAGCCCGCTTGCGCTTCCGCCTTGCGCGGCACCGCCATCAGATTGCCGCGCAGGGTGCGCAAGACCAGGTAGTCGCAGCTTTCGCTGATCAACTGCGCGCGCTCCATGCGCTCGACCGCGCCTTCGTTGTAGCGCACGGTTTTGAACGGCAGCGCAGCCGCGCCGGCCGTTGCCATGTCCGCCAGCGCGATATCGAGCGCTTGCGCGTACATGCGCGCACTTTCCCACTTGAGCATGCCGGCGTCGTCGCCGAGCCACACATCCGGCCCGGCCTGGCCACCGCGCTCCGGCGACACGATGCGGATGATGTTTTCGTAGGGCGTGACGCGGCCCGCCGTTTTGATCGAAATGGCGTTGTCGAGGATGAGCGCCTGGTGGTCCTGTGTCAGGTAAAACAGGGGCACGCTGTCGATCACGACGTCTCCCTGGGCCGGCGCGGCCGCTTGCGCGATGATCTGCCTGGCGCCGCCGGTCTTCATGTGCGCCAGCGAGGCTTGCATGAGCTCCTGGTGCGTGTAGGCATCGAGCACGCTCTGGTAGGGGGCCAGGACTTGGTCCGCCTTGGTGCGGATGCGTTCCTTTTCAAGGTCGCGCATGGTGCCCGAGACGATTGCATGTGTGGCGACAGAGGCCAGCAGGCCGACCAGGCCGGGGGCCGCATACACGATTGCGCCGCCGCCACCGCCAGCCTTGTCGAAATTGAGCGCCCCATGAAACGCCACCTTGTCGGCGGCCGGAAGGCGCAGGCCGACGCGCTGCGCCGTCGCATCGCTTGCGGCTACGCCGGCCTGGACCGGCACTTCCGCGGCATGCACCGGCTGCCATGGCATGGAAAGGCCCACCCCCGCGCACAGCGCCAGGCAGGCGGAAACGAGGTGGGGGCGTGGCAGGCGGCGGGCGAAACGCATCATGGGGGCTGGTCTTTCAGAAAAGTGAATGGCTTAATTGGACAATGGCTTGACGATCTGGTCCTTGGTCATTTCCAGTACCTGGAAATACGCATTCGACACGCCAGGGAAGGTCGGCGGTTCATCCCATTTGCCGTCGGCAGCCTTTTGCACGTCCAGCGGCACGTACCATTCGTACGAATTGTCGGCCAGGTTGACGATGTAGGCGGCACCGGCGATTTTCGCTTTCGGGTCGCTGGTCGGAATGTACGATGCGAAGGGACGCTCGACGCCAACCATGTTCAGGCTGATCACCAGCAGCTTGTCGATCTTGTGGCTGGCCTTCAGGCCGGACAGGTCCTTGCGCGAGAATCCCGGAGCAGCCTTGCCGTTGTCGGGCAGGGCGGCGAAATCGAGTTTCTCGATCATGGTCACGTTCGCGCCGCGCTGCTTGAGGATGGTGGCAACCTGGGCCGGCAATTGTGGCAATTCTTCGTAAGGCAGTGTCTTGACGTGGGTGGTCAGGGACGAGTTCATGACCGAGGCCGCAGCCATGCACAACAGGCAATTCGCGCCGGGAAACTGGGTGTCGACCACCGGCAGCGCCGCCATGTAGACGCCGTAGTTGTTGGTCGGCGCGACGAACGCTTGCGGCGCCAGGGCCACCGGCGTTTGCGGCGGCGTCATGCAGCCGGTAAGGATGGCGAAACAGGCGACCAGCGCGGCGGAAGAAAGACGTAAGTTCACGGAAGACCTATTATTCAGAGCGGTTAAATGAAAACAGGCCCGCTTCACCGTGGTGATGTGGGCCTGCTGACGCGTTGCCCCGGCCGTGATGCGGCCAGTCGGACATGCATGTTTGATATTATAGATCAACTTAAATTGCAAAATGGAACTGTATTTATGAATTGTTGTTTTTGATTACTTTTTACTGATGATTACACCTCGGCGCCTTGCATGACTGCGCGGTGTCCGCTACCGCGCTGATCCGGTTTTTCGGTGCTGCCTGGTGCGGGTAATCACGCCGGCGATCGCGTATGTTGTCGTTTTGATTCGAGGAAATGTCCATGAGCGCTACCGAAAACCGTCCTCCATTGCCGCCCTTTACGCACGACGCGGCTACGCGCAAGGTGCGCCTGGCCGAAGACGGCTGGAATTCGCGCGACCCGGCGCGCGTGGCGCTGGCCTATACCGCCGACAGCCGCTGGCGCAACCGCGCCGAATTCGTCAGCGGGCGCGAGGCCATCGTGGCCCTGCTGACGCGCAAGTGGGTGCGCGAGCTCGACTACCGGCTGATCAAGGAGTTATGGGCCTTCGGCGGCAAGCGCATCGCCGTGCGCTTTGCCTACGAGTGGCGCGACGACGCCGGCAACTGGTTCCGTTCATACGGCAACGAGAATTGGGAGTTCGACGAGCACGGCTTGATGGCGCTGCGCCATGCCAGCATCAACGACCTGCCGATCAGGCAAGAGGAGCGCAAGTTTCACTGGCCCCTCGGGCGCCGCCCGGACGATCATCCGGGGCTGAGCGAACTCGGTCTGTGATTGCAGTTTTTGTTTGCGCGGTCCGGCGATCCGGCGATCCGGTGCCGCCGGGTCAGGAGTGGATCAGCGGACCTTGCGGCGCCGAATCGGCGGCGTTGGTCCGTTCCAGCCATTCGAGCAGCAGCGGCATGTCGCGCACCTCGATTTCCGGACCCTGGACGAAACCGACCTGCGTCAGGTTGCTGGCGTCGCACACGAGCTTGTTTACAGTGGGCGACAGTTCGACCATCCTCCCGTACGATTTCCACACCTTGCTTTCCCACTTGTGCAGGGACGAGTCGTTGAAACGGTTGTTCTCGAAGTAAACGGTGACCGAGCCATCGCTGTTGCCGAAACCAACCATGCCAGAGCCGTTCTTGAGCATGTCCTTGACCGCGTCGTCCGCGCTCACCTTGGGCACGAAGACCGCTGCCCGCCCGCCCGGGCTGGGGCGCTCCATCGGCGTATCTTTTCCAAACGTAGACATAATCACATTTCCTGGTAAATGTTTGCCTCGGGATGCTGTAATAAATGTATAGAGGACGGCCGGTCATGTCCAGTAAAAGCGCGAAAAGCGACGTAATCAGGCCCGGCGGCGATTGCCGGGAAGGCCGCGTTGCGCTATAATTCGGAGGTTTAGCCATTCATACACCTACCGTAGCGACTACCCACCATCCCTCATTCAAAATGACACCATCCCCCTGAGCGCAAGCGCACCGGGAAACCATGGTCGTCGGTCTGACGTGGCGCAGCTACGGTAACTTTATCAGGAGTTGCCCTTGCCGCCATTTTTTTCTGGCCCCGCCGTTCCAGCCATCCTGGCTCTCGCCGATGGAACGATATTTAAAGGTTTTTCCATTGGCGCCGCCGGCCATACCACCGGGGAAGTCGTGTTCAACACGGCCATGACCGGTTACCAGGAAATCCTGACCGATCCAAGCTACTCGCGCCAGCTGGTCACGCTGACCTATCCGCACATCGGCAACACGGGCGTCAATCCGGAAGACGTCGAGGCAAGCAAGGTCCACGCCGCAGGGCTGATCATCCGCGACTTGCCGCTGCTGGCATCGAACTTCCGTTCGACCCAGTCGCTGTCCGATTACCTCAAGGCCGAAAACATCGTCGCCATTTCCGGCATCGATACCCGCAAGCTGACGCGCCTGTTGCGCGAAAAGGGCGCGCAGGGCGGCGCCATTTTGGTCGGCACGCAGGGTAACGAGCCGTCGCAGGTGCAGGCACTGGAACTGGCGCGCTCGTTCCCGGGCCTGGCCGGCATGGACCTGGCCAAGGTGGTCTCGACCACCGCCGCCTACGAATTTACCGAAACGGAATGGAAGCTCGGCGTTGGCTACGGCAAGCTGACCGACCCTGAATTCCACGTGGTCGCCTTCGACTACGGCGTCAAGCGCAACATCCTGCGCATGCTGACCGAACGTGGCTGCAAAGTGACCGTGCTGCCGGCCCAGTCCAGCGCCGCCGACGCGCTGGCGCTGAACCCGGACGGGATTTTCCTTGCCAACGGCCCGGGCGATCCGGAACCGTGCGACTACGCGATCGCGGCCAGCCGCGAACTGATCGAGCGCGGCATCCCGACCTTCGGCATCTGCTTAGGTCACCAGATCATGGCGCTCGCTTCCGGCGCGCGCACGCTCAAGATGAAGTTCGGCCACCACGGCGCCAATCACCCGGTGCAGGATCTCGATTCGCGCAAGGTGATGATCACCTCGCAGAACCACGGTTTCGCGGTCGACGCGCAAACCCTGCCGGCCAACTGCCGCGTGACCCACGTATCGTTGTTCGACGGCTCGCTGCAGGGCTTTGCCCGCACCGACAAGCCGGCCTTCTGCTTCCAGGGCCACCCGGAAGCCTCGCCGGGCCCGAACGATGTAGCTTACCTGTTTGACCGCTTCATCAGCATGATGCAAGCCGCTGAGAAAAACGAATTGTAGAAAGAGCCCAATGCCAAAGCGTAGTGACATTAAAAGTATTCTGATTATTGGCGCAGGCCCGATCATCATCGGCCAGGCTTGCGAGTTCGATTATTCCGGCGCCCAGGCGTGCAAGGCGCTGCGCGAGGAGGGCTACAAGGTCATCCTCGTCAACAGCAACCCGGCGACCATCATGACCGACCCGGAAATGGCGGACGTGACCTACATCGAGCCGATCACCTGGAAAGTCGTCGAGCGCATCATCGCCAAGGAGCGTCCCGACGCGATCCTGCCGACCATGGGCGGCCAGACCGCGCTCAATTGCGCGCTCGACCTGCACAACAACGGCGTGCTCAAACAGTACAACGTGGAGCTGATCGGCGCCTCGCCGGAAGCCATCGACAAGGCTGAAGACCGCTCCAAGTTCAAGGAAGCGATGACCAAGATCGGCCTCGGTTCGGCGCGCTCCGGCGTGGCCCACTCGATGGACGAATCGTGGGCGGTGCAGCGCGAAATGGGCTTCCCGACCATCATCCGCCCATCGTTCACCATGGGCGGCACCGGTGGCGGGATCGCCTACAACGAAGAAGAATTCGAGACCATCTGCAAGCGCGGCCTGGAAGCGTCGCCGACCAAGGAACTGCTGATCGAAGAGTCCCTGATCGGCTGGAAAGAGTACGAGATGGAAGTGGTGCGCGACAAGGCGGACAACTGCATCATCATCTGCTCGATCGAAAACCTGGACGCCATGGGCGTGCACACGGGCGATTCGATCACCGTGGCGCCGGCGCAGACCTTGACCGACAAGGAATACCAGATCATGCGCAACGCGTCGCTCGCGGTGCTGCGCGAGATCGGCGTCGACACGGGCGGCTCGAACGTGCAGTTCGCGATCAACCCGGCTGACGGGCGCATGATCGTCATCGAAATGAATCCGCGCGTCTCGCGTTCGTCGGCGCTGGCCTCGAAAGCGACCGGTTTCCCGATCGCCAAGATCGCCGCCAAGCTGGCCGTGGGCTTCACGCTCGACGAACTGCGCAACGAGATCACCGGCGGCGCAACGCCAGCCTCGTTCGAGCCGTCGATCGACTACGTCGTGGTCAAGATCCCGCGCTTCACGTTCGAGAAATTCCCGGCCGCCGACCATCACCTGACCACCCAGATGAAGTCCGTCGGTGAAGTCATGGCGATCGGGCGCACGTTCCAGGAATCGTTCCAGAAGGCCCTGCGCGGCCTGGAAGTGGGCGTCGATGGCCTGAACGAGAAAACGCGCGACCGCGAGAAGATCGAAGAAGAACTGGGCGAGCCGGGTCCGGACCGCATCTGGTACGTGGGCGACGCCTTTGCCCAGGGCTTCACCCTGGAAGAAGTGCATCAGCTGACCCACATCGATCCGTGGTTCCTGGTGCAGATCAAGGAAATCGTCGACATCGAACTGTGGCTCGATAACCAGACGCTGGCGGCGATCGACAAGCCGACCCTGTACAAGTTGAAGCAAAAAGGCTTCTCGGACCGCCGCCTGGCCTTCCTGCTGCACACGAGCGACAAGGTCGTGCGCGAGACGCGCCACGCGATGGGCATCCGTCCGGTGTACAAGCGGGTCGACACCTGCGCGGCCGAATTTTCGACCGACACCGCGTACATGTACTCGACCTACGATGAAGAGTGCGAGTCCAACCCGAGCGACAAGAAAAAGATCATGGTGCTGGGCGGTGGCCCGAACCGCATCGGCCAGGGTATCGAATTCGATTACTGCTGCGTGCACGCGGCGCTGGCGATGCGCGAAGACGGCTACGAGACCATCATGGTCAACTGCAACCCCGAGACCGTGTCGACCGACTACGATACGTCGGACCGCCTGTATTTCGAGTCGCTGACGCTGGAAGACGTGCTGGAAATCGTCGCCATCGAAAAGCCGGTCGGCGTGATCGTGCAGTACGGCGGCCAGACCCCGCTGAAGCTTGCGCTCGACCTGGAAGCGAACGGCGTGCCGATCATCGGCACCTCGCCCGACATGATCGATGCGGCCGAAGACCGCGAACGCTTCCAGCAGATGCTGCAGAAAATGGGCCTGCGCCAGCCGCCCAACCGCACCGCGCGCACGGAAGCCGAAGCACTGGCGCTGGCGCAGGAAATCGGTTATCCGCTGGTGGTGCGTCCATCGTATGTGCTGGGCGGCCGGGCGATGGAAATCGTCCACGAACAGCGCGACCTGGAACGCTACATGCGCGAAGCGGTCAAGGTATCGCACGATTCCCCGGTGCTGCTGGACCGCTTCCTGAACGACGCCATCGAAGTCGATGTCGACTGCATTTCGGACGGCGAAACCACCTTCATCGGCGGCGTGATGGAGCACATCGAGCAGGCTGGCGTGCACTCGGGCGACTCGGCCTGTTCGCTGCCGCCGTATTCGCTCTCGCCAGAGACCATCGATGAACTCAAGCGCCAGACTTCGCTCATGGCCAAGGGCCTGAACGTGGTCGGCCTGATGAATGTGCAGTTCGCGATCCAGAAGACCGAAGTCGATGGCGTGATGGCCGATACCGTGTTCGTGCTGGAAGTGAACCCGCGTGCCTCGCGCACGGTGCCGTTCGTATCCAAGGCCACGGGCCTGCAGCTGGCCAAGATCGCGGCGCGCTGCATGGTCGGCCAGTCGCTCGAATCGCAGGGCATCACCAGGGAAGTCATCCCGCCGTTCTACAGCGTGAAGGAAGCGGTGTTCCCGTTCGTGAAATTCCCGGGTGTGGACACCATTCTCGGACCCGAGATGAAGTCCACCGGTGAAGTCATGGGCGTGGGCATGACCTTCGGCGAAGCGTTCGTCAAGTCGCAGATGGGCGCCGGCGTCAAGCTGCCCGAATCGGGCAAGGTATTCCTGTCGGTGAAGGGGTCGGACAAGCCGCGCGCGGTGAAAGTGGCACGCGACCTGCAGTCGATGGGCTTCCAGGTCGTCGCGACCAAGGGCACGGCGGCGGTGATCACGGCGGCGGGCATTCCGTGCCAGGCCGTGAACAAGATGATCGAAGGCCGTCCGCACGTGGTCGACATGATCAAGAACCACGAGATCGCGCTGGTGATCAACACGGTCGAAGAAAAACGCAGTGCGATCGTCGACTCGCGCCAGATCCGGATTTCGGCTTTGGCCGCGCGCGTGACGACATACACTACAATAGCGGGTGCGGAGGCTGCGGTCGAAGGCATGCGTCATCTCGACGAGTTGCGCGTCTACGATTTACAAGGCCTGCATAAAACCTTAAACTAAGCAGCACGCAAGACCTCTTGACCACAGGGCGCGCGCCGGGAGCTTTCCGGCGCGTGCCCTGTGGTTTTCACTTTTCAGTAGAAACGCGAATACGACATGAACACATCAGTTCCACTTACCAAATACGGCGCCGAACTGCTCAAGGAAGAGCTGCATCAGCTCAAGACCAAAGAGCGCCGCATTGTGATCGACGCGATCGCCGAAGCGCGCTCGCATGGCGATTTGTCCGAGAACGCCGAATACGACGCCGCCAAGGAGCGCCAGGCATTCGTCGAAGGCCGCATTGCGGAGCTGGAAGGCAAATTGGGCGCCGCGCAGATCATCGATCCGGCCACCCTGGACGCCGAAGGGCGCGTGGTGTTCGCCTCGACCGTCGACCTGGAAGACCTGGACAACGGCACCAAGGTGACCTACCAGATCGTGGGCCTGGACGAAGCGGACCTCAAGCTCAATAAGGTGTCGGTCACCTCGCCCATCGCGCGCGCGCTGATTGGCAAGTACGCCGGCGATGTGGTCGAAGTGCAGGCGCCATCGGGCCCGCGCGAATACGAAATCCTCGAAGTCAAGTACATCTGATGCTGCTGGCGCGGGCCCGTTTGCTGCTGGTGACGGCGTGGGCGGGCAGTTTGTGGACGGTGGGTTACCTGGTTGCCCCGACCTTGTTCCGCACCCTGTCCGACAGCGCGCTGGCCGGGACCATCGCGGGCAGCATGTTCAGGAGCGAGGCGCTCGTGTCGCTGGTGTGCGGCGTGGGTTTGCTGGTGTTGCTGGCGCTGGAGAAGGGCGTCGATGCGAAGCGCAGGCGCTTGCTGATGCTGGTGGCGGCCGGGATGCTGGCGCTGATGGCGGCGAGTACGCTGGGACTGGGGCCGATGATGGCGGCACTGAAGGAAGCGGCGCCTGGCGGCGTAATGGAGCCGGCCGCGCGCAAGCAATTCGGCATGCTGCACGGGGTCTCGATGGTGTTGTATCTGATTCAGAGCGTGCTGGCGGGGGTGCTGGTGTTCAAGAACCCCAGGCCGTAACCCCAGCCACCGTCGTTCCCGCGCCAAGGCGGCCCTCGGCGAAAACGACGGTAGTGCAACGCTGGGATTATTTCCCCAGCGCGCCTTTCTTGGGGCTGCTCTGGCGCGGCTTGGCGCGCTTGATGGTGCCGCCTTCCGTCACGCGCTCATTACCCTTGATCATGACCTTGGTCACGGACGGACGCTTGGTACCGCTTGCGCTCGCTTTAACAATGGTAACTTCGCGCATTCCTTTACCCGACTTGCCGCTGCGTTCCTTTACCACTTCCACTTTGGGACGGTAAATGACCAGCAGTTTGCCGATGTGTTGTACCGGAGCCGCATCGAGTTCGGTACAAATGTTCTCGTAGATTTCTGTGCGCATGGCGCGGTCGTCGCCGAACACGCGGACCTTGATCAGGCCGTGCGAGTCGAGGCTGGCCGAGATCTCCTTGATCACGGCTGGCGTCAGGCCCGCTTCGCCGATGATGACGACAGGCTTGAGCGCATGCGCTTCAGCGCGCAGTGCACTGCGCTCGACGGGGGTAAGTTTTTGCATAATATTTTTAGATAGTCCTTTAAAAGCAGTATTCTACGCGAATGGCAAAGAACAAATTAAACAAAAACTGGTTGCACGACCACATAAACGACCCCTACGTGAAGTTGGCGCAGAAAGAGGGTTACCGTGCACGCGCCGCCTACAAGCTCAAGGAAATCGACGAGAGCGAGAAGCTGATCAAATCCGGCCAGGTCATCGTCGACCTCGGCTGCACCCCGGGCAGCTGGGGCCAGTACGTCCGGCGTAAGCTGGCCGGCAAGGATGGCGGCGGCATCAACGGCACCATCATCGGCCTCGACATGCTGCCGATGGAGCCGATCGCCGACATGCACTTCATCCTGGGCGACTTCCGCGAGGCGCGCATCCTGCGCCAGCTCGACACCATCCTGGCCGGGCGCAAGTGCGACCTGGTGCTGTCGGACATGGCGCCGAACCTGTCGGGCATCCCCACGGCCGATTCGGCCCGCATGGAGCACCTGATCGACCTGGCCATCGAATTTTCGCAATTCCACATGAAACCCTCCGGCGCCCTGGTGGTGAAATGCTTTAAAGACATGGGTTTCAGCCAGATCGTGGAGAAATTCCGGGCCGAGTTCAAGGTCGTCAAGCAGATCAAGCCGAAGGCGAGCCGCGACAAATCGTCCGAAATTTTCCTCGTCGGTAAGGGTCTGAAAAATCCTACCGACAAGAATACCGCACTGGAAGACGAATCTCCCCTTGATATTTGATGGGTTTAGCCGCACATCAGCCAAGGAAAGCCGCAAAAGGCATGGGAATTGGGTAAGAATTGCCTAATCTTCATGGCTTTTCAGTAGTTTTTCAGCCCGGCAGCGGGGCGTGCGTGGCACCGCCTGCTTATTGCGAGTAAAATCGGCGTTCTAAAATCGGTAAAAAGATGCGCCTGCATCGAAGGAGTTTTCGTGAATAATATGTTTTCAAAATCCGCCATCTGGGTAGTCGTTGCCCTGCTGTTGTTCATGCTGTTCAGACAGTTTGACAACCACAGCGCTGCCGGCGGCAGCAAGGCCATCGCTTATTCCGAACTGCTCGATGAGGTCAAGGCCCGTCGCATCAAGGATGTGGTCATCGAAGGTCAGAACATCACCGCCACGCGCTCGGATGACACCAAGGTGCGTGCCACCGCGTCGATGCTCGACCGCGGCCTGGTATCGGACCTGCGCGATGCCAATGTGCATTTCGACATCAAACCGCCTGAAGATCCATCGTTCCTGACGACCTTGTTCATTTCCTGGTTCCCGTTCCTGTTGCTGATCGGCGTCTGGGTCTTCTTCATGCGCCAGATGCAGGGCGGCGGCAAGGGTGGTGCTTTCTCCTTCGGCAAGTCCAAAGCACGCATGATGGATGAAACCAACAACACCGTCACCTTCGCCGACGTCGCCGGTTGCGACGAAGCGAAAGAAGAAGTCAACGAGATCGTCGACTTCCTCAAGGACCCGACCAAGTTCCAGAAGCTGGGCGGACGCATTCCGCGCGGCGTGCTGATGGTTGGTCCTCCGGGCACCGGTAAAACCCTGCTGGCGCGCGCCATCGCCGGCGAAGCCAAGGTACCGTTCTTCTCGATTTCCGGTTCGGACTTCGTTGAAATGTTCGTCGGCGTCGGTGCGAGCCGCGTGCGCGACATGTTCGAGAACGCCAAGAAACACTCGCCTTGCATCATCTTCATCGACGAGATCGACGCGGTCGGCCGTCATCGTGGCGCCGGCATGGGCGGCGGTAACGACGAGCGCGAACAGACCTTGAACCAGTTGCTGGTCGAGATGGACGGTTTTGAAGCCAGCTCCGGCGTGATCGTCGTGGCCGCCACCAACCGTGCCGATGTGCTCGACAAGGCGCTGCTGCGTCCGGGCCGTTTCGACCGCCAGGTCATGGTTGGCCTGCCGGACATCCGCGGCCGCGAACAGATTCTCAATGTGCACATGCGCAAGGTGCCTATCGGCGCCGACGTCAAGGCCGACATCCTGGCACGCGGTACGCCCGGCTTCTCGGGCGCCGACCTGGCCAACCTGGTCAACGAAGCAGCCCTGTTCGCCGCGCGCCGCAGCAAGCGCCTGGTCGAAATGAGCGACTTTGAAGATGCCAAGGACAAGATCTACATGGGGCCCGAGCGTAAATCGATGGTCATGCGCGAAGAAGAGCGCCGCAACACCGCGTACCACGAGTCCGGCCACGCCGTCATCGCCAAGCTGCTGCCGAAGGCCGATCCGGTGCACAAGGTCACGATCATGCCGCGCGGTTATGCCCTCGGCCTGACCTGGCAGCTGCCTGAGCACGACGTCCTGTCCGGCTACAAGGACAAGATGCTGGAAGAAATCTCGATCCTGTTCGGTGGCCGTATCGCCGAAGAACTGTTCGTCGGTCAGATGTCGACCGGCGCGTCGAACGACTTCTCGCGTGCCACCAAACTGGCGCGTTCGATGGTGACGCGTTTCGGCATGAGCGACAGCATGGGCGTGATGGTCTACGAGGATAGCGAGAACGAAGGTTTCTTCGGCGGCGCCACCAAGACCATTTCCGAGGCGACCCAGCAAAAGGTCGATGCGGAAATCCGTTCGATTCTCGACACGCAGTACGCGCTCTCGCGCCGCCTGCTGGAAGAGAACCGCGACAAGGTCGAAAAAATGACCCGCGCGCTGCTCGACTGGGAAACCATCGACGCCGACCAGATCAACGACATCATGGCCGGGCACGAGCCGCGCGAGCCGAAGTCGGGTGTGCTGACCAAGCGCACGCCGCCTCCTGGCGACAGCGGCTCGGGCGGGGTTTCACCGAACGCGACAGCACCGGCGTAAATTTCTCCGGTTCTTGCAAGGTTGTATATAATGCCGTTCAGACAAGACTGAACGGCATTTTTTATGGTCGATCAATTAACAACATGATGTAGACGGAATGCGACAATATTTTCAATGCGGCCGCTTTGGCTTCGACCTGGCGGCCAAACCGCTGGTCATGGGCATCCTCAACGTCACGCCTGACTCGTTTTCCGATGGCGGGCGGTTCCAGGCGCTTGAGTTTGCGCTCTCGCGCGCCGAAGAAATGGTGAGCGAAGGCGTGGACCTGATCGACATCGGCGGCGAATCGAGCCGTCCGGGTGCGCCCGCCCTCGCGCTCGACGAGGAATTGCGCAGGGTGATGCCGGTGCTGTACGCGCTGCGCGACCTCGGCAAGCCCTTGTCGATCGATACCTACAAGCCCGAGGTGATGCGCGAAGCGATCCTGGCCGGGGTCGACATGATCAACGACATCAACGCGTTTCGCGCGCCCGGCGCCCTGGAAGCGGTGGCGGGCAGCGACTGCGCGCTGTGCGTGATGCACATGCAAAGTACGCCGCAAACCATGCAGCAGGAACCCGTCTACGGCGACGTGGTGCGCGAGGTCACGGATTTTCTGCGCGAACGGGTCGAGGCCATGCTGGCCATCGGCATCGAACGCCAGCGCATCTGCATCGATCCGGGTTTTGGATTCGGCAAGACGGTGGAACACAACTATGCCTTGTTGCGCAATATCGGCAGCATGCAGCGGGAACTGGGGCTGCCCGCGCTGGCGGGCGTGTCGCGCAAATCGATGATCGGCGCCGTAACCGGCAAGCCGGTCGAGCAGCGCCTGGCCGGCAGCCTTGCGGGCGCACTGGCTGCGGTGGCCCAGGGCGCGCGCATCGTGCGCGTCCATGATGTAATTGAAACGGTAGATGCACTCACAGTGTGGCAAGCTGCCACCATTCATTAATTTATTCAACAAAAGAGAAAACATGGCACGTAAATATTTCGGTACGGACGGTGTGCGCGGGCTGGTTGGCGTGGCGCCGATCACCCCTGATTTCGTGATGCGCCTCGGCTATGCCGCGGGTAAAGTCCTGGCGAAAACCAACGCCGCTTCCGGCCGTCCAACGGTCCTGATCGGCAAGGACACCCGTATTTCCGGTTACATGCTTGAATCGGCGCTGGAAGCGGGCTTCAATGCCGCCGGTGTGGACGTGATGCTGGCCGGCCCGATGCCGACCCCGGCCGTGGCCTACCTGACGCGCGCGCTGCGCCTGTCGGCCGGCGTCGTCATTTCGGCGTCGCACAATCCGTTCCAGGATAATGGCATCAAGTTCTTCTCCGAACACGGCACCAAGCTGCCGGATGCGGTCGAGCACGAAATCGAAACCATGATCGACCAGCCGATGGAATGCGTGTCGGCCGAAAAGCTGGGCCGCGCCAAGCGCCTGGAAGATGCCAAGGGCCGCTACATCGAATTTTGCAAGAGCACCTTCCCGAACGAGCTCGACTTGCGCGGCCTGCGCATCGTGCTCGACTGCGCACACGGCGCGGCTTACCACATCGCACCGCACGTGTTCCACGAGCTGGGCGCGGAAGTCATCGCCATCGGCAACAAGCCGAACGGCTTTAATATCAACGATGGCTTCGGCGCGACCGCACCGAAAGCCATGGCCGCGGCCGTGCTCGAACACCGCGCCGACCTGGGCATCGCGCTCGATGGCGACGCCGACCGCCTGGTCATGTGCGACGGCGCCGGTCGCATCTATAACGGCGACGAGCTGCTGTATGTGATGGTGCGCGACCGCATGACGACCGGCCCGGTTGCCGGCGCGGTGGGTACGCTGATGACGAACATGGCGCTGGAAGTGGCGTTCAAGGAACTCGGCATCGGCTTTGCGCGCGCCAAGGTGGGCGACCGCTACGTGCTGGAAGTGATGAAGGAAAACGGCTGGCTGTTCGGCGGCGAAGGTTCGGGCCACTTGCTGGCACTGGACAAGCACACCACCGGCGACGGTATCGTGTCCGCGTTGCAGGTGCTGTCGGCGCTCAAGCGCAGCGGCAAGAGTCTGGACAAGTGCTGCAAGGAACTGACCTTGTATCCGCAGACGCTGATCAACGTGCGCGTGCCGGCCGGCTTCGACTGGACCAAGCATCCCGACATGGTGGCCGAGAAGGAAGCCGTGGAAGCGGAACTGGGCGATACGGGCCGCGTGCTGATCCGCGCCTCCGGCACCGAGCCGCTGATCCGCGTGATGGTGGAAGCGAAGAGTGCGCAGGTCGCCGAATCGACCGCGCGCAGGATTGCCAACAAGGTTCCGGCGTAAACAGGCAGCAGCGAAGGGGGAGGGCGCGGCCGTGTTGACGGCGCGCAGGCAGGCAAGTTGATGGCATGAAGATAGAGTTTTCCGGGTTTCAACATTTCACAGAAAACTTCACGATGTGCCGTTGACGTTTGCGAGTCCCCCGACGTATAATAACGTCTTCGGAGTGTGGCGCAGTCCGGTAGCGCACCTGGTTTGGGACCAGGGGGTCCAAGGTTCGAATCCTTGTACTCCGACCAAGTTAAAAGACGGGCTGTCATTCATTTGACGGCCCGTTTTCATTTCCGCGAGGTTTCCTCCCCGCGACAGACTGCCCATAGCTCAGTTGGATAGAGCATCAGCCTTCTAAGCTGAGGGTCACAGGTTCGATTCCTGTTGGGCAGGCCAGTATTCATGCAGGTTTCAGGGCTTTTTGCTCCCGCACTTGCTCCACAAAATTAGGTAGTGCTCCACAAAACCTCATCCTGATTGGTTGCGCGAACCATATCGCGAATACTCGGTCGAACACTTACAGTTTGTGCGATTCAGTATGAGATATCGGGGAGATCGGAATGACTATGAAGATCGTACTGGCAACGCAATTTGAAGAAATGGCGCGGGCAAAGGTGGTTTCTGGTCTGTACTCATCAGCGAGTCAGGTCATCCACAATGCGCCGCGAACTATGCATGAGCATCACCAAGTTCAAATTGCAAAGCTCGCTGAGCTCCGTCAGGATATTCAGGACGGGCTGGACAGCGGCCCGGCTGTCGATTGGAATCCCGATGAAATCAAGCTCTCCGGACGGGCGATGCGTGCCGCCAAGGTAGAAAATGGTGCTTGAATACCGGCTGTCGTGATCCGTCCCGGCGCCCGCATCGACCTTGACGCGATCTTGGGTGCTATCGTGCAAGATAGAGCAACCAGCGCCTAGCGCCGTCGTCGACAGGGTTAGTGCCGAATTCACACTGCTGGCCCAGCGAATCGAACTCGGCGTTAACGCAGTGTGCAGATCACCAGTTCCGGGTCCGCATTGATACGCAACGGAATCAAAGTGCATCCAAACCCGCGGCTGACGATCATCGTCCCGTTGCCGGGCACCGGAAATTCGCCGTAGCAGTATTGACGCGACAGCGGCCCTGTGGGCTGCACCACAGGCGCTCCGTCACGGCGCGCGACCTGCCCGCCGTGTGTGTGTCCAGCGAAGGCAACGTCAAAGACTTCTTTGTCCAGATGCATGAGCCCATCCGGAGAATGCGTCAGGAATAGCTTGACCTGTCGCGATTCCGAGAACGTTCGGGCCGCGTCTGCGTTACCCGTCCATGGGTCATCGATGCCGCAGACGCTGACCATGTCGAACGGGGCCGGCAAAGCGATGTTGCGGTTAACCAGGACATGCGCACCCATATCCCGCAAGGCGGTTTCGATTGATTTGCGCCCGTGCCGGATATCGTGATTGCCGATGACGGCATAGATTCCTAGAGCGGGGGCGTACGCTGTCAGAACATCGCGCAACCGGTCGACATACCTGGCATCGAACGAAACGTAGTCGCCGCCGAGCAGTAGCACGTCCGGGCGCAGCAACAGCAATTGATCGCGCAATAGATCGAACAGACCTGCATGCGTTGTCGGTCCGGCGTGCAGGTCTGAGACAAACCCAATCCTCAGCGGAGCCGGCAATGGTTTTTCCCTGTTCACGCTCATTTCATAGCGCACGACCCTGAGTTTGCCATGCCAGCCCCATCGATAACTCCACGCTGCCACTTTGCCGCCCAGGAGCATAACGTTGAGTATCCGTTCGATGATATTGCGAATAGGGCGGTGGCGCTTCGCGGTAATATCTGACATATAGGATTCCGAATGCTGGACCGCGCACTGTACTACATGGCGGCCCTGCGCTGCGCGTCCAGCCAAAGAATGTGCCTGCAGGCGCGATATCCCCTGGTTTAAGGAGCGACTAATCTTGATATCATGCTTCTCGCTTGTAGCGTGAGCGAAACCCGACAACCAGATGAGATGCCTTGAATTCCTTTTCCTTCGTGCGCCGCGCAGGCTTAATCCTGACATTGGCAGGCATCTGTGCAGCGCTTCTTTTATTGCGACCCGCACCACCCCAGTCATTTCCCATTCGCGATGCTTGCAATACGTTTGTGAGTCAAGTCTCTCCGACCGTAACGCCAGCGCTCCGGCGTGGCAAGCACGGTCTTCATATGGCGATCAGTTTCACGCCCGCAAAGGATGCAGAGTCCGATGCCATCACCGACGCAGTCGAGGCGGGAACGCGGAAACTGGTCATTCATCCGGGTAAGCAGACGTTAGAAGCGGTCGGCATTCAAAACCAGAACCTGATCCTCGCCGTAAAGTCGCGCGAGCATGCGCAAGAGCTTCTGCGGCTCCTGTGCTTCTCGCGTCCTGATGAACTGGCCGACGTGGCGGCAATACCTGAGTAACCCGCATCTCGACCTTGTCGGCGGTTGCGGCCGCAAGGACCCTTTGCGATGGTGCGACCCCAAGGTACGCAGCGGCAGCCAAGCGATTGCCGATGAGGTCAGGGCGCGACGTGGGTGTGATAAATCTTGCTGACCACGGTCCACTTGCCGTCGACCTTCAGCAGGTGAAAGAAGTCGGTGAAAGAGAAGCCTGAAACATCGTTGGTGTCGATGCGCGCACTGGCGGAGGTGCCCACGATGTCGATGCTGACAATCACACCCTGGGCTTCGGGTGAGGGGCGAAATGGCGGGTTGTCGATGGCGTTAAACAGTTCTTGGATCGGACCGCCTGCCAGCTTGCCTTTGGCATCGACGCCGAAGATGGTCGCCTGCGCGCTGAAAGCTGGCTTTATGATGCTGCTCCTGGCCTGTTTGCAGCCCTCGCTGTATTTGCCCAGCACCTCAACGATGGCTTGGTAATCCTGCACGTAAGTAGGTTTGCTCATGGCTTTGCTACTGTTAACTTGTTGGCCGCCCGGCAGGACTTCTGCTTGAGCAGTCGCGCCCAGGCCAGTCATGACTGCCAGGAAAAACAAAGTCTTGATAAAAGTATTCTTCATTTAATTGCTCTTTGATGAGGGTCGCAATGACTGATTGTTGCTCGGCTGAAAAAAGTACAGCAGACACTGCGGGAAGCCTGACCTCCCGCACGTGTTCAAGGCCGACTAAGCGTTTTTAAGGTGCGACGTGGGTGTGATAAATCTTGCTGACCACGGTCCACTTGCCCTCGACCTTCAGCAGGTTGAAGAAGTCGGTGAAGCAGAAGCCCGAGACATCGTTGGTGTCGATGCGCGCACTGGCGGCGGTGCCCACGATGTCGACGTTGACGATCCCCCCTTGGGCATCAGGAGATGGATGGAAATCGCCGTCGATCGTGTCGAACAGGCCTTGGATTGGACCGCCAGTCAGTTTACCGTCGCCATCGACGCCAAAAATCGTTGCGTGTTCGTTGAAAGCAGGTTTCATGATGCTGCTTTTAGCCTGTTTGCAGCCTTCGCTATACTTGTTCAGTACCTCGACGATGGCTTGATAATCTTGCACGTAGCTTGGTTTGTTCATGTTTCACTCCTTGTTGTTAATTCAAATCGTCGTAAAAACCGGCCGTGTTGGCCGGCATGGGAATCATTCCCTGTGGCCATTCGCAGCGGTATCCACTATTGGGACCCATGGTCCCAGCTGGAGAAGTTTGCTTGCGCGGTGGTCGAGCCACCAGCCGGCCTGAACATTCCAGTCGGCATACGCCGCACCCGGACTGACCGCCCCTAGCGTCTGCTGTGCATGCAACGGAAAGTGTGGATCGCGCAGAGCCGCATGACCAAGCGCTACCAGGTCGGCCTGGCCAGAGGCGATGACAGCGTCAGCCTGCCGCGGATCGTCGATCATTCCCACGGCCATGGTGCCGATGTTTGCCTCGCGACGAATCTGTGCAGCGAACGGCACTTGAAAGCCATAGCCGCTGGGATATTCGTAGACGCCGAAGCCACCGGACGAGCAATCGATGACGTCGACGCCGACCGCCTTCAAGGCCGTGGCGAAAGCGACACTGTCTTCAATCGTCCAACCGCTGGTGCTGCCATCGACTGCCGACAAGCGCACGAACAGCGGCTTGTCCTGCGGCCACACCTCACGCACTTCGCGAGCGATCTCCAGCGGCAGGCGAATGCGGTTCTCGAACTCGCCGCCGTATTCATCGCTGCGGTCGTTGGTCAGAGGTGACAGGAAAGCGTTGAGCAGAAAACCATGCGCGTAGTGCAGCTCGAGCACATCGAAACCTGCCCGCAGAGCGCGTCGTGCCGAAGCGACAAAATCCGAACGCACCTTGGCGATGCCGTTTGCATCCAGGGCGCCAGGTACCAGCCAGCCCTCTGCGACCGGGCGCGCACTCGGTGACACGACTGCCCACGGGTGTTCGCCGCGTGCCGCATCGCCTTCGTTCAGAGGACCGTTACCTTCAAAGGCTCTCTGGATGCTGGCTTTCGGCCCGGCATGCGCAATCTGGATTCCGGGCGTTGCACCATAGGCCTTGGCAAAAGCCGCGATGCGTGACAGGCCTTGTATATGGGCGTCATCCCACAGGCCCAGATCGCCATGTGAGATCCGTCCTTCGGGCGAGACCGCTGTCGCCTCGACCATCAGCAGGCCGAAGCCGCCGAGAGCGAAACGTCCGTAGTGGATGGCATGGTAATCGCTGGCATGACCATCTGTTGCCGTGTACTGGCACATCGGACTGAGGGCGAAGCGGTTGCGCAGGGTGATGCCGCGCAGGGTCAGGGGCTCAAAAATTTTGCTCATGGTTTTGTTCTTGAAAGAGGGTTCTGGTAGACGGATTGAAGAAACAATGTTCCGCTGTCGTGATTCGTGATCACGTCACTTGATGTCATCAGTATGGAGATCGGCGATAATGACGTAAATAGTCATAAGCTGAGATACCGTATGAACAAAAACGTCATAATGGAAGACCCGGATCGGGCTGAAGGCATCGAAGGCGCACCTCTTCCGCCACCGGTGCATCTTCCCGGTCTTTTCACATTCGAGGCTGCCGCCAGGCATTTGAACTTTGCTCGCGCTGCCGCGGAAATGGGCGTCACGCCAACTGCCGTATCACGCACGATCAAAAATGTAGAGGCCCAACTGAATGTGCGGCTATTCAATCGCACCACACGTAGTGTCAGTTTGACCGAGGCTGGCGCCTCATTGAACGCAGCATTGACACCTGCGCTTGCCCTGATCAAGGACTCCTTGTCGCAGGCATTGCTCGCGACTGATCAACCGTCGGGCACAGTGCGCGTCAATTCTTCCTACGTCGCATACCGACTCTTGATTGAACCGCATCTGGCTTCGTTCTTTGAGAACTTCCCGATGATAAATGTCGAGATATCGCTGGATAATCAGCTTGGCGATATCGTCAACGCCGGTTTTGATATCGGCATACGCATGGGGAAAAATGTACAGAACGACATGGTCGCAGTGCAGTTAGGGGCGGTCCAAAAAAGAATCGTGGTGGCTGCCCCGGATTATTTCCTCGAGCGGGACGAACCAGAAACGATTGATGAACTGCTCAAGCACAACTGCATTCGCCAGCGCTATTCTGTTGGGGGCAGATTGTATGACTGGAAGTTCGAAGACAGAGGCCAAACGGTTCAAATCGATGTTCAGGGGCGCGTTATTTTTGACGAAATGCGGTCTGTCCTTGATGCTGCAATACAAGGCCACGGCATCGCGTTCATCCTGGAAGATTTTGCGAAACAAGAGTTAGCAAACGGCGTGCTGCGCCAGATCCTGAGGCAGCATCGCGGATGGGACGGCGCTTTTCATCTCTACTATCCGCATCGCAAGCACATGCCAGGAAAGCTGCGCGCATTCGTTGATTTCATGCGCGCTGCAAATAGAACGACAACGTCGTGATGTACCAGAGTATCTGAACAATGCCGTTCCTCCGGCACCGTTGATCTTGCGGAAATTACAAATAATGAAGGCGTAGAAGAATGTCGATAAAATCCGCAGTACCCGCAATCGCAATGTTCGTGTTGTCGCTGACCTTGGCAGCATCCCCGTCCGCATTTGCCGCCGAGGTGGAGCACACCCCAGTCACGTCCGCCATCCTGAAATCCGAACGCATCACCGTGCCCGGCAAGCTGGTCAAGGCCGCGCGCTTTGCCGACAGCGCTGGCGAGCACATTCTGGTCGTCAGTATGCGGACCGGACCATCGAACGCCTTCAACGCAGAGCCCGGCCGCGACGAACTGTACGAACTGTTCTCCTCGCTCTACACCCGCAAGGCCAATCGCTGGGCCCGCACATGGCTGATCGAAGACGCGAACGACTGCCCCGTCATCGATTCATCGGCCAGTTTTTTCCCCAAGTACATCACCGTCACCGATCTCGACAACAACGGCGTCGCCGAAGTGACCGTTCCGTACACGATGTTTTGCAGCGGCGGCGTCGATTCCAGCGATTTGAAGGTCATCATGCGGCAGGGCGCGCAAAAATTCGCCATGCGCGGACGCACGCTGACCGGTACCAAGGGTGGTTCGCCATATGGCGGAGAAATGGTGTTCGATAAATCGCTGTCGCTGAAAGAAAACGCCGTGTTCAAAGCGCATGTGAAATTCATCCGCGACAAGGTCTACATCGAAAATTGATACGCTGCGCTAACAAGGCCATGCGGCCGCCAGCAAGGCGCGCGCCGCCGCCGGCACATGCGTCGACCTGGCCCTGAGCGCCTACCCGCACCTGCTCGACAAGAAGTATCAGCAGCTCGCGCCGCAGTTCGTGCACAAGCTGCTCGAACCGCAGGATGTCCAGGCTAAGAACCACACTGGCCGGTGAGCCCCAATGTTATAGTACGGCCCTGCGCTTGCCGCCGCTTGCGACGCGGTTCAACTCCACGAAGCACCATCAACCTGCCATGAAAAAAACCAGCACCACATCGCGCAAGCCGGCCAGCCAGTCCGCCACAGCGCCTGCCCATGCGTTCGCAACGCAGCCAGCGGCGTTCGCTATTGTGGGCATCGGCGCCTCCGCTGGCGGCCTGGAAGCGCTTGAATTATTCTTATCGGGTATTCCTGCCGACAGCGGCATGGCGTTCGTCGTCGTGCAGCACCTCGATCCCTTGCACAAGGACATCATGGTCGAGCTATTGCAGCGCTGCACCAGCATGCCCGTGCTGCAAATCAGCGACCGCTAGCGGGTCGAACCGAATCATATGTACGTCATTCCGCCGAACCGCGATTTGTCGATACTGCACGGTGTCCTGCACTTGCTGGAGCCGGCCGCGCCGCGCGGACTGCGCTTGCCGATCGACTATTTCCTGCGCTCGCTGGCCGCCGACCAGCAAGCCAGCAGCATCGCCGTGATCCTCTCCGGCATGGGCTCGGACGGCTCGCTGGGCTTGCGGGCGATCAAGGAAAGCGCGGGCGCGGTGTTCGTCCAGGATCCGGAAACGGCCAAGTTCGACGGCATGCCGCGCAGCGCCATCGACGCCGGCCTGGCCGACGTGGTTGCGCCCGCCAACGCGCTGGCCAGCCGCATCCTCGACTACCGGCGTCACGCGCCACTGCTGGCCACGCCGCCCGACCTGAGCTTGTCCGACGCCGACGGCAGCGCACTCGACAAGCTGGTCGTGATCCTGCGCGCCCAAAGCGGGCACGATTTCTCGTTTTACAAGAAAAGCACCATTTACCGCCGCATCGAGCGGCGTATGAGCCTGCACCAGCTGGCCAGCATTGCCGATTACGTGCGCTACGTGCGCGACAATGCGCACGAAGTGCAGCTGCTATTCAAGGAATTGCTGATCGGCGTGACCAGTTTCTTCCGCGATCCGCCCGTGTGGGAACAGATCGAGACCGAGGCCATTCCGGCCCTGCTGGCGGCCCATCCGCAAGGCGCCATCCTGCGTGCCTGGACGCCCGCCTGTTCGACCGGCGAAGAGGCGTATTCGCTCGCCATTGCTTTCCGAGACACGCTCGAGCGCCTCAAGCCGGAGGCCCGCTACACCCTGCAAATCTTCGCCACCGATCTCGACAGCGACGCGATCGACCGCGCCCGCGCCGGCGAGTTTCCGGGCGCCATCGCCAGCGACGTGAGCGAGTCACGCTTGCGCCGCTATTTCGTGCAGCACAACGGTGGCTTTCGCGTGTGCAAGGAAATTCGCGAAATGGTCACGTTCGCGCCGCAAAACCTGGTGATGGATCCGCCGTTTACCAAGCTCGACCTGCTCACTTGCCGCAACCTGCTGATCTACCTCGAAGCGGACCTGCAGAAAAAGCTGCTGCCCCTGTTTCACTACAGCCTGCGGCCGGGCGGCATCCTGGTGCTCGGGAGCGCCGAAACGGTGGGCGCCGCCAGCGACCTGTTCTCCGCATGGCCAGGCAAGACGCGCATCTACCAGCGCCGCGAAAGCAGCCCGCGTACGGAGCCGGTCGATTTCCCTGCATCCATTTATGGCCGGTCCCGCAAAGGGCTGGGCGTGCCGATTCCCACCGCCAGCGCGGCCCAGCCAGGTAGCTCCAACGTGCAGACCTTGATCGATTCCTTGCTGCAGCAACGTTTTTCGCCAGCCGCGGTGCTCACGACCGACAAGGGCGACATCATCTATATCAGCGGCAAGACCGGGAAATACCTGGAGCCGGCCGTGGGCAAGGCCAACCTGAATATTTTCGCCATGGCGCGCGAGGGGCTGGCAGGGGCATTGAACGAAGTCTTCGCCAGGGTCGTGCGCGAGCAGGGCAGCCAGGTGCTCAAGGGACTGCGCGTGGGCGGCGATGGGGGCGCGCTGCTGGTCAATGTCGAGGTTCACAGTCTGCAAGAACCGCCACCGCTGCGCGGCATGATCCTGATCGTGTTTTCCGACCAGCCGGCGGCGCGCGCAAAAACACCGCGCAAGGGCCAGCTGGCCGGCGCCGAGGCCGAGCGCATGGATGCCATGACGCAGGAAATGCAGCAATCGCGCGAGGAGTTGCAGCGCGCCCGCGAAGAAATGCAGACCTCGCAGGAAGAATTGAAATCGACCAATGAAGAGCTGCAAAGCACGAATGAGGAATTGCAAAGCACCAACGAGGAATTGACGACCTCGAAGGAGGAAATGCAGTCGATGAACGAGGAGTTGCAGACGGTTAATCATGAACTGTCGGCCAAGCTCGACGAATTGTCGCAAGCCAGCGACGACATGAAAAACCTGCTCAACAGCACCGACATCGCCACGCTTTTTCTCGATGAACAGATGTGCATCCGGCGTTTCACCAATCGCGTCACCGGCATCATCAAGCTGATTCCCGGCGACGCCGGCCGTCCGATCACCGATCTGGTGAGCACGCTGAACTATCCGTCGCTGGCCGAGGATGCCCGCGAAGTGCTGCGTTCGCTGGTATTTCGCGAGGTCCAGGTCAGCGCGCTCGACGGGCGCTGGTTCACCGTGCGCATCATGCCGTACCGCACCCAGGACAACCGCATCGACGGGGTCGTGATCACCTTTATCGACATCAGTTCCTCGAAAACGCTGGAACGCGCCCTGCGCCTGAGCGACGAGCGCTTCCGGATTGCCATCGAACACGCGCCGCTGACGGTGTTCAGCCAGGATCATGAGCTGCGCTATACCTGGGTGCACAATTTGCAGCCGCAACTGCGCTCGGGCGACGCCATCGGCAAGACCGACGCCGACCTGTTGCCGCCCGAAGATGCAGTGCGCCTGACCCAGCTGAAACGCCAGGCGCTCGAACAAGGCATCAGCGTGCACACCGAAACCACGGCGCACCTGCACGGCACCACGCATTACTACGATTTTTTTGCCGAGCCGGCGCGCGACCACAGCGGCGCGATTATCGGCATCTCGGGCATGGCATGGGAAATCACGGAGCAAAAGCGCTCCGAGTCGCGTTTTCGGCAATTGCTGGAACACTCGATGAACGCGGTCGCCTGCCACCAGGTGATCATGGACGATGGTGTCCCGCGCGATTTCCTTGTTCTTGAAGTCAATCCCAAGTTCATGGAAATGACCGGACTGCATGACGTCGTGGGCAAGCGCCAGTCGGAGCTGGCCAGCAGCATCCATCCCTTCAATGCGGATCTGTTTTCCGCCTGCGTGCGGGTGGCGACCACGGGTAAGCCGGAGCACATGGAAGTATCTGCCAGGGACGGCGCGCAATGGATCAAGTGCGCGCTGTATTCGCCCGAGCCCGGGTTCTTCATCTCGGTCAAGGAAGATATCACCGAGCGCAAGCGGATGGAGGAAACGCTGCGCCAGACCCTGTCCGTGCTGCAGCGCCACAGCGCGATCGCGCCCTCGCAAGCCGATGCGGCCACGGCGTTGGAACAGGTACTGCAGGATGCGCATGCCTTGCTGGAAGGCGGTATGGCAAAGAACACCAGCCGGCCAGGCAAGGCCGTTTCAGATGTCGGCATCAATCAGGAAAAACAATCATGAGCCGTGAACAAGCAGTCCAAAACGTATTGCGGGAAGACGCCGAACTGCGCATGCGCGCGCGCGAACGCCAGCGCGAACAGGGGCGGGCGCCGCAGGCGGGCCCGCAGCTGATGCAGCACGTCGACAATCCGCAGCGGCTGCTGCACGAACTGCAGGTGTATCAGGTCGAACTGGAGCTTCAGAACGAGCAGCTGGAAGCGGCGCGCGCGTGGATCGAGGCGGCCCTGGCCATCTACACCGAACTGTACGATTTTGCTCCCGTGCCTTACCTGACGCTCAACCGCACCGGTACGATTGCCGAAATCAATCTGGCAGGCGCGCGCCTGCTGGGTAGCGAGCGGGCCCGTGTGATCGACAAGCGGCTCGGCCTCTTCGTGGCCGAATCCGATCGGTCCCGGGTGGCGGCATGCCTGAAGTCGCTGTATGCCACCCAGTGCGACGCGCAGTGCGAAGTGACGCTCGTCGCCAGGGACGGCACCCGCCGCACGGTGGAAATGCGCACCACCCTGGCCAACGATGGGGAGAGCTGCCGCGCCGTCCTGGTCGACGTGAGCGAACGCAGCGCCCGGGAGCGCCAGATGCGGCGCCTGGCCGACGCGTTCACCCTGGCGCCCGAAGCCATGTTCATCAGCGACCACAATGGCGTCATCACGGACATCAACCACGCGTTTACCGCCCTGACCGGGTTTGCGCACGACCAGGTGGCGGGGCAGCATCGACGCATGCTCAGCTGCGAGAGCCGGGCGCCCGGGCTGGACGAGGACATCATGCGCTCCCTCGCCATCAACGGCAGCTGGAGCGGCGAGATATGGCATCGGCACCGCGACGGCGACGTGTACAGGACAACGGCGCACATCAGCACCATGCCCGACAGCAGCGGCGCGCAGACCTGCGTCACGCGCTTCGCGCGCCATGATTGAACGGCTGCGACTGACATTGCCATCCTGCCCGGCAGGGCGCAAGGCGCGCACGGACCGGACGACAAGCAAGCGGACGGCAACCACCGGATTCTTGTGCCTTGCGCTGTGCCTGTCGCTGGCCGGCACTGCCGCGCCGCAAGCCGCGCGCGCAGCCGGGCCGGTGCAAAGCTTCCCGGTCCCGTCCGGCTTTCTGGCATCCGAACAGATCCCGCCGGGAGGAACGCTGGTCAAGGCCGAACGGATCGTCGACCGCGCCGGCGAACATCTGCTCGTCGTCACGCTGCGTTCGGGACCGTCGGCCGCAGCGAAGGCGACGCCCGGCACGGCAGAGCGGTTCGAGCTGTTTGCCGTGCTGTATACACGCAAGCACAAGGCCTGGCCGCAGACCTGGATCATCCAGGATCAGGCCGATTGCCCGGGCCTCGATTCAAGCGCGAAATTTTTCCCCGATTTCATCACGGTCACCGACCTGGACTAAGCGCCCCGGTTCGCGCAATTAAATTGCCCGCTCACCCTGCAAGCATTACAATTGAGAATAATTCTCATTATTAAGTGACCGCTTGCATGTCCAGTTCCCATACCCCGCTCGCGCTTGAAACGCTGTACACCGACCATCACGGCTGGTTGCGCGGCTGGCTGCGAAAACGGCTGGGCAACGCTTGCGATGCGGCCGACCTGGCGCATGACACCTATCTGCGCATCATCACCAGCGGCCGCGTGCCGCCGCCCGACCAGTCGCGGCGCCATCTGACCCAGATCGCCAACGGCCTCGTGGTCGACCTGTACCGGCGCCGCCAGATCGAGCTCGCCTACCTTGAGGCCATTGCGCTGGTGCCGGCAGCGCACGTTCCGTCCGAAGAAACGCGTGCCATCACGCTCGAAGCCCTGGTCGAGATCGATGCGCTGCTGCACTGCGTGTCGGCCAAGGCCCGTTCGGCGCTGTTGCTGTGCAAGCTTGAAGGAATGAGTTACCGCGACATCGCCGAGCGCCTGCAGGTGTCGGTGTCGTCGGTGGAAAAGTACATCGCCACGGCGCTGCAGGTCTGCGCCAGCGCACTGCACGCCCCGGCGCCGTAAGCAGCGCGGCCAGCCATGCCCGCCGGCGCCACCATCCCGGGTCGGCTCGATCCCGCCACCGTCAGCCAGGCCGCCGCCTGGATGGCCCGCCTGTGGTCGGGCGAGGCCAGCGCCGCCGACCAGGCTGCCTGCGCCGCGTGGCGCGCGGCCCACGCGGACCATGAACGCGCCTGGCGCCGCCTGCAAGCCGTCGAAGACAAGCTGATGAGCGTTCCGTGCGAGATTGCCCAGCACACCTTGCGCGAGCCCGCTGCCGCCGCCTACGTCACGCGCCGCCGCGCGCTGCAGCTGCTGGGCCTGGGCGTGACGGCAGGCACCGCCTGGTCGATGCGCGGCACGCAGGCCTGGGACAGCATCGCGTCCGACCACAGCACCGGTACCGGCGAAACGCGGGATGTCACCTTGCCCGACGGTACCCATGTGGTGCTGGCAAGCGCCTCGGCGGTCGACCTGCGCTTTGACAGCCACGAGCGCCTTGTCATCGTGCGCGCCGGTGAAATCCTGGTCAGCACCGCGCCCGATCCGATGGCCGCGCAGCGCCCGTTCCGGGTCCAGACGCGCGATGGCACGGTACAGGCCCTCGGCACGCGCTTTCTTGTGCGCCAGCATGCTGACGTCACCCGTGTTGGCGTGCTGGAAGGTGCTGTAGAGCTGCGCACGCGCAACAACCTTCACGATGCCGTCCGGATCGGCGCCGGCAAGAGCGCGGCATTTTCCCAGGATCGGGTCGAACAGTCCGGGCCGGTGCAGGCCAGCGCCGCCGCATGGTCGGGCGGCTTGCTGGTGGCCGAGGACATGCGCGTGGCCGACTTTGTCGCCGAACTCGCACGTTACCGGCCGGGCCTGCTGCGCTGCGACCCCGATATTGCCGGGATGCGCGTCAGCGGCGTGTTTTCGCTGCGCGACACCGACCGCGCGCTGCGCAATCTGGCGCTGGCCCTGCCGGTCGCCGTGGCGTACCGCACCCGCTACTGGGTCACCGTGCGCGCCCGCTGACCAAGCCACTTGCCACTTTTTTGCGGAAATCGTCGCGTCCGCTTGAGGTTTTCTGGTTCTCGTTCGGAATACAAGTAAGCACTCCCGCAATCTTCCGAACTCCAGGACCAGACCATGACTCATCAGCACCCACATTCCTCCGTCGCGCCTTCGCCGCGTGAACCGGCCTTCACCCTCAGCCGCGGCGCGGCCGCCGTGCGCGCGGTTTTGCTGGCCGGGCTGGCGCTGGGCCTGGCAACGCCGGCCCAGGCGCAGGGCGCCGCGGCGCGCAGCTTCCAGATCGCCCCCGGCCCGCTGGACCGCACCCTGAACAGCTTCGCCAGCGCCGCCGGCATCGAACTCTCCGTCGACGCAACGCTACTGAACGGCAAGACCAGCGCCGGCCTGAACGCCACCACCACCGTGCAGGCCGGCTTCGACGAAGTCCTGCGCGGACATGGCCTGCAAGCGCTGCGCCAGGCCAACGGCAGCTACACCTTGGCCAAGCTGGCCGAGCGCCCGGCCGCCCGTCCCGAGGCAGCCGTGCTGCCGATGATCACCGTTGTCGACTCCGCCGAGCCCGAGACTGCAAGCGGTCCCATCCGCGGTTACGTGGCCAGGCGCAGCGCCACGGCCACCAAAATCGACACGCCCATCGTGGAAACGCCACAGTCCCTCAGCGTAGTCGGAGCGGAAGAGATCGACACCCTCAAGTCGCAAAGCCTGCAGGACGTGCTCGCCTACGTGGCTGGCGTGGCCCGTAACGAAGCGGCCGACCGCACCACCGACCAGTTCTTCCTGCGCGGCTTCCAGGCCACCTCGGATCTTGGCAACCACTATCGCGACGGCACCCGCTACGGCGTCACCCGCTATGACGGCCGTCAGGAACTCTATGGCCTGGAACGGGTCGAAGTAGTGAAGGGTGCGGCCTCGGTCCTGTTCGGGGCTGGCGGCCCTGGCGGCATCATCAACACGGTCAGCAAGCGTCCCACGGCAGAGCCGGTGCACGAGATCAATGTGGAAGGAGGTTCATTCAGCCGCAAACAGGTATCGGCCGATATCGGTGGCCCGCTCACGGACGACGGCGTCTGGTCGTACCGCCTTACCGCGCTCTGGCGCGACAGCGGCACCTTCATCGATCACGTACCGGACAATCGCCGCTTCGTGGCGCCCGCACTCACATGGCGACCGGGCGCGGCGACCTCACTTACTTTTCTTGGAGACTATCAAAAAGACCGCACAGTGAATGTGTACGGCCTGCCCGCCGAAGGGACGGTCCTGCCCAACGCCAACGGTAAGATTGCGCGCCACCGCTTTGTGGGCGAGCCGGGCTTCGACCAGTTCGCGCTGGAACGGTATTGCGCCGGATACCTGTTCGAGCACGCGTTCAGCGAGCGGCTCAAGCTCAAAAACAGCTTGCGTTATGCACATGCGAGCAACGCCTTCGACTATGTCGAGGTGTGGGGCGGCGTCGATGCCAGCCAGCGCGCGACGGCTTCGCGTTGGGCAAGCGAGCGCGCCGACCGCTCCTCGTCGCTGGTTTCCGACACGTCGCTGCAATACCAGCTGGGCGAGGGCACCGTCAGGCATACCATCCTGGCAGGCCTGGATTACTCGCGCGGACGCGAAGAAACCGAACGCTACACGCGCTCGCTGGCAAATCTCGACCTGTATGCGCCGGTGTACGGCAGCCGCGTCGGCACCGAGCGGGTCCCGAATACCTTCGCCTACAAGGCCGATGGCAAGCGCTTGGGCGTCTACGCCCAGGACCAGCTCAAGGTGGGCGACAAATGGGTTGCCTCGCTGGGCGGCCGTTACGACATGCTGCGCTACAGTGAAGCCGGCTATTTCGGCGGTGTGCGGGCCGACAATGAAAAAAGCCATGCCTTTACCGGCAGGGCAGGGCTGGTGTACCTCGCCGATAGCGGCCTGGCACCGTTTGCGAGCTACAGCGAATCGTTCGAGCCGACCAGCGGCATCGACCGGACCGGCGCGCGCTTCAAGCCGTCCGAGGGCAAGCAGTTCGAAGCCGGGCTGCGCTACCAGCCCAAGGGCGCCGACGTGCTGCTGTCGGCCGCGCTCTACCAGCTGACCCGGCAGAACGTGCAGGTGGAAGACCCGCAAGATGCGAACTTTGCCGTGCAGGCAGGCGAAGTGCGGTCGCGCGGCCTGGAACTGGAAGCGCGCACCCGTATCGGCCGCACGGCCAACATGATCGCCGCCTATGCCTATACCGACGCGCGCACGACCAAAGCGAGCGCCCTGTATCCCGAACGCGAAGGCCAGCGCGTCGACAGCGTGCCGTATACCCAGCTCTCCCTCTGGGGCGACGAGGGCTTCGCCGCCGCCGGCTTGCCTGGTTTGCGGATCGGCACGGGAGCGCGCTACGTGGGCAGCACCCGTGGAGCGGCGCATGGCACGCCGGTGATCGTGCCGTCCGTCACGCTGATCGACGCCATGGCCAGTTACAGCACGGGGCCCTGGAAACTCGCGCTCAACGTCACCAACCTGGCGGACAAGACCTATATCGGCAGTTGCACCTACGGCTGCTTCTACGGCGAAGCGCGCAAGGTCATCGTCACGGCAAGCTACCGCTGGTAAAACATCGGACTGGCGCGGCGCTACGTCGGTGCCCGCCTGCCGGATGCCACTGGCGCCGGGCTGGATGCGGCGCCGCCGGCTGCCGCCAATTGCGCCAGATACAGCAAGCCCTTGATGCTCGGGAAAAAGCAGTACACCCCGCCGCGTGTGGTCACCAGCCGCGAAAACCCACGCAGGGTCCGGTTGGCGCTGCCTTTCGGCCCCTTGCCGGCCAGCGTGAACGAGCTTGACGCCGGATCGTTCACGCCCAC
>NZ_JAVCWM010000042.1:0-36501 GCF_030846495.1 Massilia scottii
AGTTCGATTGTTCTGTGCCGACAAGAAAAAATTCGGGCCACATCGACATCCGCGCCGAACAAAACTTTCCTAACCGGGGTCAGACCTCCGAATCGAAACATTTTTATTGCTAGTCAGAGCTCTGACCCCGGTTAGGAAATAATTAATATTCGGCTTATGTGCGGGAGCGAACTGATCAATTCTGAGCTCAGCAGTAAGATGGCTTCACTGCATCGCCAACCTGGCAATGAGCACTAAAGGAGCCTTACCATGAACAAAGATCAAGTCAACGGCAAACTGCAAGACATCGGCGGCAAAATTCAGGAAGAAGCTGGCAAACTGGTCGGTAGCACCGAGCAGCAAGCCAAGGGCCTGCAAAACCAGGTCGAAGGCAAAACCCAGGAAAAAATCGGCGACCTCAAAGAAGCCATCAAGGATGCGACCAACTAATTGGTCCGCTCCCTATGAAAACAGCCGCGAACTTCGCGGCTGTTTTTTTGGTCGGTCGCTTTGCGCCGGTTACTTCGGCGCGTCGGCCAGGTTCTTCTTGAAGAATGCTTCGATGGTGCCGTACACGTGGCGCTGCCCCGGCCGCGATGAGATTCCGTGCTTGGCGCCCGGGTAGGTCATCAGGTCGAAACGCACGTTGCGGTTCACCAGGCCATCGATCAGGCGCGTGGTGTTGGTGAACAGGACGTTATCGTCGGCCATGCCGTGCACCAGCAGCAGCGGCGACTTGAGCCCGTCCAGGTGCGCGAACACGCCGCTGGTCTTGTACGCGTCCGGCTGGCCCTTCGGCGTGCCGCCCACGTAACGCTCGGTGTAATGGGTGTCGTAGAGCGCCCAGTCGGTCACCGGCGCGACCGAGACGCCCATCGCGATTTTATCCGACGCCGCCGCCAGCAGGCGCAGCGTCATGTAGCCGCCATAACTCCAGCCGAACACGCCGATCCGCTTGGCGTCCACAAAACTCTGCTTGCCCAGCCAGTCGATGCCGGTCAGCTGGTCTTCGACTTCGTGCTTGCCCAGGCCATTGTAGATCGCGTCGGTGAAGGCGCGCTCGCGCCGGTACGAACCGCGGTTATCGAGGCGGAACACCACGAAGCCCTGCTGCGCCATGTACTGGTCGAAGTAGTTGCCCCACTTGCGCGAGACGTGCTGGGCGTGCGGCCCGCCGTAGGTCGACAGGTACACCGGATACTTTTTCGCGGCGCTGAAGTCCGACGGCTTGATCAGCGAGTAGTGCAAGGTCTGGCCATCGCTGGCCTTGATGGTGCCGTACTCGGTCGCCAGATGGTCGGCCTTGTACTTGGCGTACGGGTGCTCCGCATTGAGCTCGTTCTTCTCTAACCAGCCGACCATCGAACCGTCCGGACGGCGGATCGAAATCTGCGGCGGGGTCGATGGGTCGGAGAAGGTGTCGACGAACACTTCGCCGTTGCGCGAGAACGCCGCTTCGTGCCAGCCGTCGCCCTTGGTGATGCGCACCGGCTTGTTGGCGCCGCTGCCGTCGAGCGGCAGGGAGTAGGTCTGCTTGTCGATCACCGCGTCCCGGTTCGACGACACGTATACGCGGCCTGCTTTTTCGTCGACCGCCAGCACGTTGTCGATGCCCCATTTGCCGCTCGACACCGGATGCAGCAGTTTGCCATCGAGGTCGTACAGGTACAGGTGATTGCGCCCGCTGCGCTCGGACGCCCACAGGAAGGCATTGCGCTTGGAGAGGAAGCGCAGGTCGTCATGGATGCTGACCCAGGTTGTCGATGTTTCGGTGAGCAGGGTGCGCTGCGCCAGGGTGGCGGCATCGACCGAAATCAGGTCGAGGCGCTTCTGGTCGCGCGACTGCAGCTGGTACACCAGCTGTTTGCTGTTGGCGCTCCAGTCGGCGCGCACCAGGTAGATGTCGCGGTTCGGACCCAGGTCGACCTTGCGCTGCGCGCCGGTGGTGGGCGAGACGATCATCAGGTCGACCAGCACGTTGGCGTCGCCCGCTGCCGGGTAGCGCTGCTCGACGACGTCGGTGCGGTCGGCGAAAATCTCGAAACGGCGCACGACCGGCACCGGCGACTCGTCGTAGCGCTTGTAGGCGATGGCCGAATCGTCGGGCGCCCAGTAGTAGCCGGTGCGCTGGCCCATTTCTTCCTGCGCCACGAATTCGGCTTCGCCATTGAAGATGGTGCCCGCGCCGTCGCTGGTGAGCTGCTTCTCGGCGCCCGAGACCAGGTCGATCACGTACAGGTTCTGCTTGCGGACAAAAGAGACGTAGCGGCCCTTGGGCGAAATCTTGGGATCGGCCACATTGCCCGTGGCGACCTTGCGCGCCGCCTGCGGCTTGGCCGCATCGACCAGATACAGGTCGCCCGCGATCGGTACCAGCAGTTGCTTGCCATCCGGCGACCAGCTGTAATTGAGGATGCCGGTCAGGCTGGCGGTGCGCGCGCGCTCGCGCCTGGCCTGTTCTTCGGGCGAGAGGGTCTCGTTCGGAACCAGCAGTTTGGAGTCGACCAGGCGCTTCGAGGTCTTGTCCTTCATGTTGAATTCCCACAGATCGAGCTGGAACTGGTTGTCCTGGCGGCCGCGCAGGTAGGTGACACGGGCGCCGTCGGGCGACACGCGCAGGTTGCGCACGCCTGGCCCCGCCAGCGCCGGGTCGGCGTGGATACGGTCCAGTGTCAGGCGTTCGGCGGATGCGGGAACGCTGGACAATGCGGCTAGAAAGCAGAGAAGAAATCGCATGGATGTCTCGGGTGAGGTGGATGTGGAGAACTCAGGACGATACCAGAGTTCCGCACCCGTGGGCACCCCTCGCCGGCGACCGGCGTCACGCCTTTGCGCGCGTGCGCGAGAGGTGGTGTAAAGACCACGTCAGCAGCACCGCGGCCACGGTCAGGCCCAGTACGAGCCCGATCCAGAAGCCGGCGGCGGCCATCGGCACCGCCGGCGACCAGGCGAACCACGACGGCGCCAGACCGAGTACGTACCCGACCGGCATGGCAAAACCCCAGAATGCGAGCAGCTGGATCTGCATCGGCTGGCGCGTGACCTTGTAGCCGCGGATCGCGCTCGAGGTGGCAACCTGGGTGGCGTCGGACAGCTGGAACAGGGCCGCGAACAGCAGCAGGTGCGCGCACAGTTCCTGCACCGCCGGGTCGGACGTGTAGGCGCGCGCGATCTCCCAGCGGAACACGGCGATCAGCGCGGCCGAGATCAGCGCAAAGGCGAGCGACATGCCCACGCCCACCCAGGCCACGAAACGCGCGCGCACCGCGTCGCCTTCGCCCAGCGCATGGCCGACGCGGGTAATGAGGCCGATGCCGAAACTGAGCGGCACCATGAATACCAGCGACGAGAAATTGAGGGCGATCTGGCTGGCCGACACCTGCACCACGCCGAAGCGGGCGATCATCAGGCTGACCGCCCCGAACGCGCTCACTTCGGCCAGGTAGGTCACGCCGATCGGCAGGCCAAGGCGCAGCATGGCGCCGATCTCGGGCCAGTTGGGCCATTCCCAGTGCGTGAACGGGTAGGTCTGGCGGTAGGCCGGTGCGATGCGGATCCACACCAGCATGGCGCCCAGCATGAGCCACATGCACACGCCGGTGGCGACCGCGCAGCCGACCCCGCCCAGCTTGGGCATGCCCCAGTTCCCGAACACCAGCAGCCAGTTGACGAAGACGTTGAACAGCAGCCCGAGGACGGCGATCACCATCACGGGCTTGGTCTGGTTGATGCTGGTGGTGTAGCCGTACAGCGCGCGGTAGCAGGCAAAGGCCGGCATGCCGATGCTGATCGCATGCACGAACATGGCGGCGTTGGCGGCAACGTCGGGCGTGAGGCCGATATGGTCGAACACGAGGGTCGACAGATTGGCCACCAGGCAGGCCACCAGGCCCACGCCCACGCCTTTCCAGAGCGACTGGCGCACCACGTGCGGAATGCGGCCGTACTGCGCGGCGCCGATGTCGTGCGCGACGACGGTGTTAATCGCCATCATGGTACCCATCACGGTCACCAGGATGATCGACCAGACCGACGCGCCGAGCGAGACGGCGGCCAGTTCGCTGGCGCTGACGTGGCCCGTCATCGCCACATCGGCCACGCCCATGCCGACGGTGGCCAACTGCCCGACCAGCATGGGCCAGGACAGGCGCCACAGGGCGGCTACTTCGGTGCGGACGGGCGTAGGCTGGGCGAGAATGGCGGACATGGTGGACACGGTAGGAGCAAACAGGGATTTTACCGGCTAATGGCGGGCAGGGTGGGGCGCCGGTTTGCCGGGGGGCGCGTAAAGACTTGTTACACATCTCACCGCTTGCCCACTGGCGCCGCGGCCGCGCGGTCGTCACAATCGGTCATTGCACATCAAGGATCGTCCCATGCTGAAGTCTCCCCTTAAAATCGCGCTGCTGCTCGGCGCCGCCATCTTTTCCCACGCCGTCGCCAGCGCCGGTGAACTGACCCTGTTCTCGCGCGATGGTTTCGACGGCCGCGAGATGACCCTGCGCGCCACCACGCCCAACCTGGTCGAAAGCGGATTCAATGATCGGGCGTCGAGCATGATCGTGCGCTCCGGGCGCTGGGAGGTGTGCGAGCACGTCGGCTTCGAGGGCCGCTGCGTGGTCTTCGAGCAGGGCGAGTATCCGACGCTGGAGCGCTTCAACGACCGCATTTCATCGGTGCGCGAAATCATGCCGGAGCGCGGGCACGGCGGCGGGCGCCATCATGGCGGCCGGCGCGGCATGATCGCGCTGTTCGCCGACCGTGGCCTGGAAGGCGACGCCAGGCGCCTGCGGCGCGATGCCGACGACTTCGCCGAGATCGATTTCAACGACAGCGCGCGCAGCGTCCAGATCATGCAAGGCACCTGGCAGTTGTGCAGCGACGCGGGCTACCGCGGCACCTGCAGCATCTTCGCGCCTGGCCGTTACGAGGACCTGGGACGCGGATTGCGCGCTCGCGTGTCGTCGGCGCGCATGGTCGATGCCGAGGGCGGGGGAGGGGCAGGGGGCGGGCAGCGCGATGGCGATGTGGAGCTGTTTTCGTCGAGCGGCTTTTCCGGCGAGCGCCTGGTCCTGCGCGAAGACACGCGCGACCTGACCGACTTCGGTTTCAACGACCGCGCCGACGCGCTCATCGTGCATCGGGGCCAGTGGGAATTCTGCAAGCATGCCGATTTCGGCGGCCGCTGCGTGACGTTCGGCCCGGGGCGTTACGAGCGTCTGGGACCGATGGGCAACCTGATTTCATCGGTGCGCCGGCTGCGTTAAGAACCCGCTCAGCGCTGTCCGCCGGCGCGCGGCGGCAGGCTTTGAAGGTAAGCATGCAGGGCGCGCATGTCGACTTCGTTCATCTCGCCCAGCGCCGCGAACGGCATCACAGGACTGATGGTGCTGCCGTCGGGCCGGCGCCCGTTGCGCAGCATCGCCATGAAACTGTCGGGCGTGCGGTAGCGCGTCATGGCGCTGTCATAGCCCGGCGTCAGGTTGGCCGGTGCCGGCCAGGTTGACGGCGTGCCGGGAATGCGCCCGCCCGTCAGATTCTCGCCATGGCAGCCGATGCAGCTGTACGCGACGTAGGCCCCGTGTTCGATCGTCACGGCCGGCGCGGCCGCCGGCGCCGGCGGTGCCGTATGGTCGATCGTTTCGGCGGCGTCGCGCACCGCGCCGAAGGCGTACATGACCTTCACCGCCACCGGCAGGCGCACCTCGGCCGCCTGCCCGGACACGGGCGCCAGCTGGCGCGCGTAGGCGATGAGGGCGCCCATGTCGGCGTCGCTGAGCAGGCTGTAGTCTTCGCTCGGCATGATCAGCAGCGGCCGGCCATCGGGCTTGACGCCGTGGCGCAGGGTGCGCACCCAGTCGGGCGTGCGGTAGCGCGTGATGGCGCTGTTGGCGCCGGCCGTGATGTTGGGCGAGACGATGCGCGTCGTTCCGTAATCGATGACGGCGGCGCCGCTGCCATCGCGCCCGTGGCAGGTGGCGCAGCCGCGCGTGTTGAACAGGTAGCGTCCGTGCGCGATGCTGGCCGCGTCCTCGGGCAGGGTAATGTCGGCCACGTTCAGCGCGATCCTGCGCGCCATCTTGCGCTCGCCGAGCCAGATGCCGACGAGCACCGTCACGGCGGCCGCCAACCCCAGCGCCAGCATGGCCAGGCCGATCCCTTTCACCCACCCGTTCATGGCGTTTCTCCTTCAAAAATACGGCTGGCAAGCGTGCGCTGCGTCCGCCGGGTGCGTTGTAGGATGATTAAAACCGATCCTGGAGCGCCGTTCGTGGAATACAAGGACTATTACAAGACCCTCGGCATCGACAAAGGCGCTTCCGCGGAGGACATCAAAAAGGCGTACCGCAGGCTGGTGCGTAAATACCATCCGGACGTGAGCAAGGCGCCCGACGCCGACCACAGGACCAAGGAAGTGAACGAGGCGTACGGCGTGCTGGGCGACGCCGACAAGCGCGCCGCCTACGATGCGCTGGGGCGCACCCGGCGCGCGGGGGAGCAGTTCCAGCCGCCGCCCGACTGGGGCTCGGGCTTCGATGGCGGCGCGGCCGGCTCGAGCGACTTCTTTTCCGACCTGTTTGCCCATGTCGGCCGCCGCGCCCGCCCCGGCGGGCAAAGCTTCCAGATGCGCGGCGACGATATTCACGCGGCCATCACCATCGACCTGTCCGATGCATACCACGGCTCGACCCGCGCCGTGACGCTGCGCGTGCCCGAGCACGACGCCCAAGGCAGGGTGGTGACGCGCGAGCGCATCGTCAATGTCAAGATTCCCAAGGGCGTGCTGCCCGGCCAGCAACTGCGCCTGGCGGGCCAGGGCCATCCCGGCAGCGGCGGCGCCGGTGCGGGCGACCTGTTTCTTGAAATCCAGTTTCATCCCGACCCGCGCTACCGGGTCGAGGGGCGCCATGTGTACGCCAGCGTGCCGGTCGCCCCGTGGGAAGCGGCGCTCGGCGCCGGCATCGGCGTGCCCACGCCGTCCGGACAGCTCGAGGTGTCGGTGCCGCCCGGCTCGCAAACGGGGCGCAAGCTGCGCCTCAAGGGACGCGGCATTCCGGGCACGCCGGCGGGCGACCTGTATCTCATTCTCGAGCTCGTCCTGCCGCCCGCAAATACCGACAAGGCACGCGAGCTGTACCGCGCAATGGCACGCGAGATGGCCTTCAATCCACGCGCGCAGACGGGGGCGTAGGCCATGGCCGACATCGATATCGTGGGAGTGCTGCTCGACGACGTGGCGCTCGATCTGCACGAGCTGGCGCGCGCCTGTGGCGTCGAGCCCGACTGGGTGGTGCGGCATGTGGGCGAAGGCTTGCTCGGTGCCGACGAGATCATGGCGCGCGGCCTGGACGACGACGCGCGTGCGCAATGGCGTTTTCGCAGCGCCGACCTGCAGCGCGCGCGGCGGCTGGTGAGCCTGGAGCGCGATCTCGATGCCAACGAGGAAATCGCCGCGCTGGTGCTCGACCTGGCCGAGGAGGTGAGCCGTCTGCGCACGCGCCTGCGGGTGCTCGGCGCGCTGTGAGCGCAGGGCGGCGCGCCTGCTGCATCCGGTAAACATCAGCCATCTCCTGGCGATTCGATGTAGTGACTATGCTACCGGTCCGCCTGCTTCGTTTGATGCACAACAAGCCTGCTGGGTCATGGCGGCACGCACTGTCCGCCGCGTTCGCTTTCGCGGTAGCGCGCGAGGCGGGCGACACGTTGGCGCAATGGCTTCTACAATCCTCCTTCCATATTGACGAATACTTAATAGTGCAAAGGAGTTCACATGGAGCAAAACAATGGCCAGGCCCTCAAGGGCAAACGCGTGGCGGTGCTGATGACCGATGGCGTCGAGCAAATCGAGTACACCTCGCCGCGCAGTTTCCTGCAAGAGCACGGCGCCACGGTGACGCTGATTTCGCCCAAGGCCAAGGGTGACAAGGTGCAGGGCTTCAATCATGCGGACAAGGGCGACAGCTTCGAGGTGGACATGCACGTCGGCGAGGCATCGCCACGCGACTTCGATGCGCTGCTGTTGCCCGGTGGCGTGTCCAATCCCGACGCCTTGCGCCTCGACACGGCCTCGATCGATTTCATTCGCGCGTTCGGCGCCGAGGAAAAGCCGATTGCCGCCATCTGCCACGGTCCCTGGACCCTGATCGACGCCGGCGTCGCCAAGGCAAAACACATGACCAGCTGGCCAAGCCTGCAGAACGACCTGCGCAACGCCGGTGCCGAGTGGAGCGATGAGGAAGTGGTGATCGACGGCCGCCTCATCACCAGCCGCAAGCCGGACGATTTGCCGGCGTTTAACCAGGCCCTGCTGAAGTTGCTGTCGATCGATCCCGCCACTGCGGACCGGGGGCCGTCCTCCTGAGCGCATGCGGCAAAGCCGGTGCCGGATCAACGGCTTTGCGGGTTGCCGGCGGCGCCAGGCGCAACCGGCCGCCGGCTCAAATGCGTCACACGGTTCTGTCGCTTGCGCTCTGTTACGATGGGGTCTACTCATGAATTGTGTCCCACGTATGAAGACGCTGATCGCCCTTTCAGGCAGCCTGCGCCGGGACTCGGCCAATACCACGCTGCTGCGCGCCGCGATGGCGCTGGCGCCACCCGGCGTGCGGATTGTGTTGTACGAGGGCACGGACAGACTGCCTTACTTCAATCCCGATATCGAGGCCGATCCGCCGCCGGCCGCGCGCGAACTGCGCGACTTGCTGAGCGCGGCCGACGGCATCATCGTGGCCAGCCCGGAGTACGCGCACGGCGTGCCGGGCGCCTTTAAAAACATGCTGGACTGGCTGGTCGGCTGCGCCGAGTTGAGCAGCAAACCGGTTGCCCTGATCAATACCTCGGCGCGGGCGCTGCACGCGCACGCGGCGCTGGCCGAGATCCTTGCGACCATGGGGTGGCGCGTGATCGGCGCGGCGTCGCCGGTGATCGCGGTGGCCAACAGGGGATTCGATCAGGCACACATGGCGGCCGACCCGGCGCTGGCCGGGCCGCTGCTCGCTGCCATCGAGGCGCTGGTGCAGGCCAGCGTGGAGCCTGGCCTGCCATCATGAATCAGGACACGATGGACGCCGTCACACCGTTCGCGGAATCGGTCCGCGCTTTTTGCCGCTGGGCCGAAGGCGATTTGCTGCCGGGCGATGCCCAGATGACAGTCGCCCGCCGCCATCTGGCGCGTTTGTATGCGCAGGCGCTGGATTTGCCGCAGCGCGATTGCGACTGGGGCGATGATGCAGCGGAGGTGTCGCGCGAGGCGTGGGGCGCGATGTTCAAGCGCTTTGGCGCTCTTCCGGTCAACTGTTATTCGGAGAGCGCCAATCCCCTCGATATTGCCTCCTGCGAGACCATGCTCGGCGATCTGGCCGACGATCTGGCGGACATATGGCGTGATCTGAAGCACGGTCTCACGCTGCTCGATGGCGGCAATGCCGATGCGGCCGTGTTTCACTGGCGCATGCACTTCATCATCCATTGGGGCAGCCATGCCGCCAGTGCCCTGAATGTGTTGCAGTACTGGGAACAGCGGCAACCCCGCACGTGGGCGTGATCCACGCCCTGTTCCAGTGTGGTGGCGGCAGCGCTCGGCCGGCGCCTTTTTATGGCGCGAGCTGCTTCAGGATCGCATGGGCCGCTTTAATGCGTGCCGGAATCGGGTAGTTTTTGTTCGCCAGGATCACGACCCCAATTTTCTTCCCCGGCACGAAGGCCACGTAGTTGCCGAATCCGCCCGTCGAACCGGTCTTGTTGAACAGCATCTTGTCGGATGCCGCGGGCCGCCCTGTGAGCCGCTTTGCCGCATTCGGCTCCATGATCATCGTGTACGCGTTGCCTGCCTCCAGACGCTGCAAGGCGACGGGGTAGGGATACTGCTCCCACCCGAGCCCTTGCACCATCGCGCCGACCTTGAAGTAGCCGACCTGGGTGCCGTTGACCGCGCGCCGCATTGGCTCATCGAGCCGCTGCGGATCGATGTTCGCTTCCACGAAACGCAGCACGTCGGCCGCTGTCGACCGTACGCCATACGCTTGCGCGGCGAATACGCCGGGGTTCATGCGGCGCGGTTTGTTGTCCTCGTCGTAGCCCCACGCGTAATTCGGCATCGCACTGTCGGGCACGCGGATGTAGCTGCTTTTCAGGCCAAGTTGGGGAAACAGTTGCTGCTCCATCGCGTCGGCAAAATCGCTCTTGAGCGCCAGGGCCGTGAGATGGCCGAACAGCCCGAGGCTGGGGTTCGAATAGCTGCGTTGCGCGCCCGGCGCGGCTTGCGGTTTCCATTGCCGGAAATAGTCGGTCTTCGTGGCGTCCGTGACCTCCTGCGGAAATTGCAGCGGCAGCCCGCCCCCCGTGTAGGTGCCGAGATTGAGCACGCTCGCCTTGTCGATCGCACTGCCTTTCAGCTCCGGCATGTACTTGCCGGGATGGTCGTCCAGCGAGAGTTTGCCGAGCACCTGCGCATACGAGGCCAGCGTTGCAGTGAGCACCTTGCTGATGGAGCCCAGTTCGAACAGCGTGGCTTCGCTGACGGGCGTGTTGTCCTTGACCGATGCCAGGCCGTAGTTGAAGACATAGGGCTTGCCATCGACCGTCACGGCCACCGCCATGCCCGGCACCTTGTATTCGGCCATGATAGGGCCGATGGCTTTATCGACGATGGCGCGTATGCGCGCGTCGTTGCCGGCAGCGTGGCTGTTGAGGGGTGCGAAACAGGACGCCACGAGGGTGGCGGTGATGCAACTGATGAATTTTGGGAAGAGCGTCAACATGGTGTTCCTTTTCTGATGGAGGGGATGCAAACGGGTACAACGATCCACCCCCGCTCTTTCGCAGGAGCGCGGTTGCGTGGCTTTCTTTTGTTACTCGATGTTGTTTGGAGGCGGCGTGGTTACAGCGTGTCCAGCCGCCTTCGCATGTCGTGCAGGAACGCTGCCTTCACCCGGCCGCCGGCGAAGCCTTCTTTGCGGGGTTCGAGCGCCATGCGGGCGAACACGATCGTGCGCTCTCCCTTGCTTGCCCACCCGACGTACCAGCCGTACTGGTGCGCCTGGTCGTCCCGCCCATCGGGCAGCACGGGCGATGCCGTGCCGGTTTTGCCGTGGATTGTCCAGCCGTTGTCCAGTGTCTCCGCCTGCATGATGCGCGACGTCATGTCATATGCCTTGGGCGCCAGCGGCAACTGGCGGTTGACCACCTTGCGCAGGAATGTCACCTGCTCGGCTGGCGATATTTTCAGCGATGAGCTGACCCATGACAGGGCCAGGCCGTTGCCCTTGCCCCGGTCGCCGGAGACATCCTGGTTGCCGTAATTAAAGCTGTTGACGTAACCCTGGAACCGCGCGGCGCCAAGCTGGGACGTGACTTGCTGCGCGAACCACAGTACCGAATGCGTGAACCAAGTGGTCGGGTCGGTCGCCGTGCGCCATGCCGGGTTCCAGTGGACGTACTCCTTGCGAAATGGCATGCGCGGCGCGTGTTCGTCTTCCAGGATGCCGCTGTCGTAGCCCATCAGGCTGACGGCGATATTGAATGTCGATGCCGGCGTGATGCGCTCGTCGCACTGGCCTTCACGGACCAGGCGCTTGCCGCTGGCGGCGTCGGCCAGTTCGGTGCAGCTGACGGCGTTTGTGGATGCGGTAGCGCTGATGGGCGATGCCTGCGCCACTGGCTCCGGCGATGGCGGCGCGGATTCGCCGCGCCATGCCAGTGTCGGCTGGAGCGCGAGGCTGCCCATCAGGACGCTTGCCAGTGCGGCGAACGCGGCAAGGCGTGTCCAGCGGCCGTGCGCCATCGCGCCCGGCTCGCGGATCAGGGCGATCCTGCCGGCGAGCGTACGCGCGCTGACGGCGCCGAAGGCAAGGGCGTTTGTTGCCGGCGAACGCTGCATTTTCAGTTGCGCCACCAGGGCCGCCGCGTAGGCTTTGCGCTGCGTGGCCGGACGGCCGCTGAGCACATCGCGGTCGCAGCCCAGTTCCAGCGCCCACGACAGGTTGGCGCGCAGCAGCCGCATGAAGGGGTTGAACCAGAGCAGTGTTTGCAGCAGGATGCTGGCGCTGATCCAATGCAGGTCATGGCGCCGCAAGTGCGTCAGTTCGTGTTCCACCATCATTTGCTGTTGGGCCGTCTCGAAGCGGCGCAGGTGCGCGGGCAGCAACAGTCGCGGCTTGAAAAGACCGAACAGCATCGGCGATATCGGCGCGTCGACTTCGATCACCTTCGGGGCGTGGGGCACGTTGTTGATAAAGCCGTCGTGCTGGTGCGGGGCGCAGAGGCGCCCTCCGCTTGCGGCCAGGCTGGTGAGGATGCGCCGCGCTTGCAGCAGTCGGGCAATCGCGTAGCCAAGGCCGAGCAGGTAGCACAGCAGCCAGGCTTGCGCGCCCAGGGCCAGCCAGGAAGGCCCGGCAGTCTCCAGGCTTGGGATGCCGGCCGCGCTGGCGGCGCTGTTGGCCCCAGGGCTGATGTCCGGGAGGGCGGCGTGCGCTTGCGCCACGCTCTCGATTTCGATGGGCGGCACCAGCCGCAGGCGTTCGCTGTGCGGCAGCAAAATCAGCAGGAAGGCCGCCACGATCGTGACCTGGCCGAGCAGCCACGCCGAGCGCTGTGAGGCGACGGCGGGGAGGGCGCGCCGGCACAGCGCCATCACGGCCCATACAGCCAGTCCGGCGGCAACGCAGCCGCCGCTGGCCAGCAGAAACCGGAACATCAGCAGATCGGTCGGATTCATTTGGCGCCGCCATCGTTGTCCGGCCAGTCTTGCAGCAATTGTTCCAGTTGCGCCAGTTCGGTGTCATCGACCAGCTTGCTGCCGGTGAACATATTGACCGGAAACGGGGTGGCCATTTCCATGACGCGGGTGCCGAAGTCGTGCGCAAATGTCGCCAGGGTGCCGACTTTTTCGAGGGCGGCTTCGTACACTTGCACGCCGTGCAGGGTGGCTTGGCGCACCGAGCCCTTGTCCAGCATGCGCTCCAGGGTTTTGCGCGTCGATGAGTATGACCAGCCAAGTTCGTCTTCGATCTGCTGATGGATTTCGCGCGCACTGAGCGGCTGCTGTCGCCACAGCGCTTTTAGGATGATGAGTTCGGATATTGAGGGGATTGCCATGGAATTTTCTCGGTGCGACGGTTGCCACCATTATGCGACACGTGTCGCAGAAGCGTCAAGATGGATTTGGATGGTCGTGCTGAACCGGTGGCGAATAACGATTGATTGAGCGAATCACTGGCGTGCGGTGACAGTCGTCTGACTGTCGGAGCCGGCACGACGCGGGATGTGCCGGGTCGCGACGGTCGCGTGCGCAGGGATTCGCGAATCGGGGGGATGGGCGCCAGTGGCTGCTTCTTGGAGCGATTTCCCTTTGGCCGGGGTATCGGACGACTGCGCCAGCAAGCCCAGGTCGTTTCGTGGATGCCGTGCATGCTCCTGATCGTTGGGTAATCGCGCGAATATCTTCAACGACTCGGCAATGCTATTTTGCGCCATCGTCGCATGGCGTTGCGCTTGCTTCCGATTTCTGCCGCATCATCGCGGGGTGCCTGTGAGCGACGAAGCCGGGCCGCTGATCCTGGAAATGCACCCGACCGATGGCCCGGACAGGTCACCCATGCATGGTCAGCGCCGATCTTCTGGCGCACTACCGACGCTGCGAGGCCGGGCTGGCCGTGCTCAAGGCGACTGCACGGCGAGCGGCCGAGGTTGGATCGAATCTCTCTGCCGCCCTTGACGTGGCGCAAGCTGGCATTACTCGGTCGATGTGACCAGTTCCGAGAGAATGCCTTTCAGTCTGCCAATATCCGCTTTAATCGATTTGCTCGGAACCTCGTATTTAGCGGCCTCGATCTTTTTCGCCAGCACCTCTTCCATTTTCTGTTTGGCTGGAGGATATAAATATGCTAATTCTCCCCATGCCATAAAGCCGTACACCCGTCTGTACATTTCAGATGGAAGGATGTCTGGAAGCGGATTATCATGAAGCCAAACTAGCGTGTCCAACGCCTGTTCATACTTGCCATTCACAATTAGATCACACGCACTCATATACGCCTCTCTCAATTTTTGCAAATGCAACTCTTGATCCATACCCACCCCCTGCTCGTGGAAACGTTTTTGACCGCACCAAGGGGTATTAGTTCCCCCGGTCGTAATTTTGCTCACGGATCTTCACGGCCCCATGTGTCCAACCATCGAAAATCGCCCGAGTAACAACTTTCAGCGCATCTTTTATAGAATAATGTAGCGTCTATCCTGCATTTCTCTAGACTCGGTTTGTTAGCCCTTGTTACAGTGCAAAGATAATCCATCTGCATAGCGGTCGGCACACATAAATCTCTTATGCATTTCTCGGGGTCCTTAGCCCATTCTTCCCAACTCTTGGCTGGCCCAATTGGCCCCTTCCCGCCACCCCCACCGCCGCCGCTTCCGCTTCCGCCGCCTGACGGAATGCGACGAGGCCCACCACCAGACCATCCGCCGCCGCCGCCACCGCCTCCGGGCGCTTCGACAACGCAGGGAATCGGACTTTTCTCCACGCAAATTGGATCGGCGTCGCCGGAATGCTGTCGATCGATAAGAACCGATATCCCTTTCTCAAGTGCGAAAGCAGCTGCGATTTCTTTGTCTTTTGTATTCGAAATTGCCGCCTTTTTCTTAAAAATAATCTTCTGGCCCGTACCATTTTCTAAAATCGATTGGATGTTCCCGTTTTCGTCATAAATAGCAGTAATGGCGCGGCCATCAGAAAATGAGATTCCTTGGACGCGGCCATCGCGGTCGTAAAGATACGTACCCACAGTTCCGTCCGGCCTTGTAAAAGACAGAGTTTTCCCGTTCACGACCACATATTTTCTTTGTAGAGCTAGCTGAATAGCTAGCTTAGCAATCGTCGAATCGATTGCTTTTTGTTCCGGCGACACCTGCGCCTTGGTTGTGGTAAGTGTTTTGGTTTCAACAGGGCTGCCCGCGAGTGCTTCAGAACTTGCCAGACTAAATGCAAACAACCCGGAAATAATTTTCAACGTCAATTGCCTGTTCATATCAATCCTCCATTTATCTCGTTATGCTCCATCCCGACCATTACATTAATGAGCACGGATTTTCATCCTATTTAAACGAGATAAATGGAGCCTGTTCCGGATCAAAAGAATTCGGCGAACTTGTGCTACGCCGCGCGGTCAATTCGGATGGTTGAGACGTGCGGTGGGATGATGTTGCGCGCACACGAAGACGAAGCGCGCACCGGTGAATTCTCTTTGATATGCTGTGCATCCATCCAGTAGTTTTGTGGTCTGCCATGCCTCTCAACCCACCATTGACCCTTGCGCAACTTGACCCCATCGCCGTGCGCAAAGACCAGGCCGATATCTCGGCGCTGCTGTGGGCGATCAAGCGACTGCCTATCCAGATGCTGCGCGTCGATCAGGCGCAGGACGGCACGGCGGGCGGTGGCGGCATATCGGGGATGTCCTACGTGGCGAGCTCGACCGCGAGCGCCAGGCATGCTCGATTACTTCCCGATTCGGCCCCCGGCCCGACGTGGCTTCGATTCCAAGCGCCATCTTGCGCTAAGGAAAAAAACCGCCCGTTGGGCGTTTTTTTTTGCATACACCGGTGGAGGAGAAAGGCAAGAAATCGCTGGAGCGATTTCCCTCTAGTCAGGGAATCGGAGAGCCTTGCGCTTGCAAGCGCAAGTCGCTTCGTGAGCGCCGGGCATGCCCGGCGAAACCCCGGTAATAGCCTCGCGCTTGCAAGCGCGAGTCGCTCCATCGGCGTCGGGCAGGCCCGACGAATTCCCGATTCCGCCCCCGGCGCCCGCGGGTTCGATTCCCGCCGCCCGATAGCGCAAGCGAAAAAAAACCGCCCAGTGGGCGGTTTTTTAGGATGCTATGGTGGAGGCGGCGGGAATCGAACCCGCGTCCGCAAGCACTCTACAGACAGTTCTACATACTTAGCACTGCCATTTAATTTAACCGGTACAACGCGGACGTGCACGCTGTGTACAAGCGAGTTACCTATTATTTAGTCCGGAACTAAGTAACCCAGTTCAAGACGAGTCCCTGTAAATGACTCTAGAGCTTTTGACGGCCCACCCCAGGGACGAGGTGTTCTAGAGCTAGCAGCAATTAAGCTGCGAGTGCGTACGAGTTATCGTTTGCAGTTAAGTTTTTCAGGTTGTATTTACGAGGTAGCCCGCCCTCGGTATGCCCTGCGCTGCTTTGCAACCCACGTCGAAACCAGGTCGCCCCCACAGAACCCCTATTGTACCTGAAAGCGCGACAGCATGACACCTGCCTCCGAACTGTGTGGCCAATCCCTCAACTGTCGAAAAATGAACACAAAAGGAAATTTTATTGCCCATCTGCATCAAATAAATTGCCACATGGAATTGTTTAGGCTATTCTCTTGGCTGTGACGATGACTTCGCAGTCAAGTCAGACCCTCTAACCCATCCAGGAGAACCAGCATCATGATGACCAAGACGACCTTCCGCCTTTGCGCAGCACTGATCGTAGCAGCCAGCGCCAACGTGGCATTCGCAGCTGACGTACCAGCGGTGTTCGACGCCAAAAGCTGCAAGGCCGACTATCCGAAAGCATCGTTGATGAACGAAGAGCAGGGCGTGGTCAGCATGGCTTTCCTGGTGTCGGCCGACGGCAAGGTTCTGGAAGCGAAACTGGACAAGACCAGCGGCTTCAAGAGCCTGGACAAGGCCGCAATGAGCGCCATCAGCGCCTGCAAATTCAAGCCGGGCAGCAAAGACGGCCGTCCTGACAGCACCTGGACCAAAGTCGAATACAACTGGACCCTGAGCTGATCGATTATCGCTGGACCATGCACCCGACCCGGGTGCATCGTCTGTCGTAGAATGTAAAACGCCTGGCCGATGCTGATGCAGCATGGCCAGGCGTTTTGTTTTGCGCTCGCGTTATCAACGGCCGGCCACAGGTGCCGCCCGCTTGCGCCTCAGGCCACCAGCACCCCCGGCGCCATCGTCGCACGCAGCAGTTCCAGCAAATCCTGCGGGGTGTCGAGCAGGTAGTCGGCGCCCCATTGCGCCGGTTCGACCGCGCCGCAATAGCCCCAGCCGCACGCGACGGTGAGCATGCCGGCCGCGCGCCCGGCTTCGATGTCGCGCAAATCGTCGCCCACGTACCAGCACTGTTCCGGCGCAATGCCGAGCCGGCGCGCGCCTTCGAGCAGCGGCAAGGGATGCGGCTTGGCGTGCGCGGTGGTGTCGCCCGAGATGATGCAGCCGGCGTGCTGCAGCCCGATCAGGGGAATCAGCGGATCGGTAAAGCGCGCCGGTTTGTTGGTGACGATACCCCAGGCCATGCCAGCCTGGACGATGCCATCGAGCAGTTCCGGCACGCCGCCGAACAGGGTGCTGTGCGATGCCATGTCGGCCTGGTAATAATCGAACCACTTGACCCGCAGCGCTTCGTAGCCGGCGTCGCCCGGCGCCAGGCCGAAGGCGGCGCCGATCATGCCGCGCGCACCAGCCGAGGCGGTCGGGCGCAGCAGGGCGTAGGGCGTCGGCTCCAGGCCGCGGTCGGCGCGCAGGCGGTTGACGGCCGCGGCCAGGTCCGGCGCGGTGTCGGCCAAAGTGCCGTCGAGGTCGAACAGGATGGCCCGCGGGGCCGGCGTGGAGTGGGTTCGGGTCATGGCGGCTTGCTCGGCAGTTCGGAAGGGCGCGGCTTACAGGGGGCGGCTGCAGGCCACCATGTAGTTGACGCTGGTGTCGTTGTTGAGGGAGTAGATCTTGGTCAGCGGATTGTAGGTCAAGCCCTTCAGTCCGTCTACCTGCAAGCCGGCTTCGCGCACGAATTGCGCCAGCTCCGCGGGGGTGATGAATTTGCCGTAGTCATGGGTGCCCTTGGGCAGCATGCGCAGCAGGTATTCGGCGCCGACCACGGCGTACAGATACGCCTTGGGATTGCGGTTGATGGTCGAGAAAAACACATGCCCGCCCGGCTTGACCAGGGTCGCGGCAGCCTGGACGATGGCGCCCGGATCGGGCACGTGCTCGAGCATTTCCATGCAGGTGACGACGTCGTACTGGCCGGCTTCGCGCGCGGCCATGTCTTCGGCGGCGATCAGCTCGTAGCGCACCTGCACGCCGGACTCCAGGCTGTGCAGGTCGGCGACCTTGAGCGCCTTGTCGGACAGGTCGATGCCGGTCGCGTCGGCGCCTTTCCTGGCCATCGATTCGGTCAGGATGCCGCCCCCGCAACCGATGTCGATCACTTTCCTGCCCGCCAGCGCGGCACGCGCGTTGATCCATTCGAGGCGCAGCGGGTTGATTTCGTGCAGGGGCTTGAACTCGGACGTCGGGTCCCACCAGCGGTGGGCAAGTTCGCTAAATTTCTGGATTTCTAGAGGGTCGGCATTCATACGCGGAATAATAGCGGGAAATCGGGGAATGCGACGGACGCAAGCATAAAAAAAGCGCGCCGGCGAGGCCCGTCCCGCAGAGCTCGCAGGTTTTGCGGGCGAAAAAAAACACCCCTGCGCGAGGGGTGTTTCACTGACGATGCGATCGTCGGCGCTGCCGTGGCTTCCCACCCGGCGCATGCGCCGGGGCGGGCTTCGCGGCAGAGGCGCAGCTTACTTGGTGCGGGTGCCGACCACTTCGACTTCGACGCGACGGTTCTTGGCGCGGCCTTCAGCGGACTTGTTGTCTGCCACTGGCTGCGATTCGCCCTTGCCTTCGGTGTAGATGCGGTTCGCTTCGATGCCTTTGGCTTGCAGGTAAGCCTTGACAGCTTCAGCGCGGCGGATCGACAGCTTCTGGTTGTACGCATCGGTGCCGACCGAGTCAGTGTGGCCGACGGCGATGATGACTTCCAGGTTGATGCCTTGCAGTTTCGAGCTCAGGTCGTCCAGCTTGCCTTTGCCTTCCGCTTTCAGGACCGACTTGTCGAAATCGAACAGGGCGTCGGCGGAGAAGCTGACTTTTTCCGACGTCACTGGCGGCGGAGCCACCACTGGCGGCGGGGTCACCACGGCGCCCGGGGTTGGTGGCGGCGTTACCGGCTCTGGCGGCGAAACGCACTTGCCGTTTTCCAGTTTGGCTGGCTCAACGCACAGGGGCAGGTCGCAACCTGGGACCGCATCGGCCGGGGTCCAGTAGCCGGTGCGCCAGCACAGACCGAAAGGATCGCGCGCGATCACGCCACGGGCATCCTGGACATAGGCGCTGTTCGGTTTCGTTGCCATGATGTCGGTGGTTACAGGAGCGAACGGCGGCGACTGTTGTGCCATTGCGCTGCCTGCAATCGCGGAGGCCGCGAGCATGAGCGAGACGAGTTTTTTCATAGTTTTTCTTCCTTTCGGGGGTGATATCCGCAGCTTTATAGCTGCGCAACTTTTCGAGCGTGGACAAGATAGTAACAGCTTGCCCCAGCCATTACCCGTGACAGTTTCGTGACAGCTTATGAAACAGGCAATTAACTTCTGGACCATTTTGCCACATGCATTTAATTAGCACGAAGGCTGTTAAACCAAACACGCTGCAATAGGGTCCATCATGTTGTATCCACGCAACATCGTGTCTCGCGCGACATGACTTGGTTGACAAATGATGAACGTTTTTATGATTTCGATCACGCTACTCGCATTGCCGGCCATCGATCAATTGCGCAGCTGCTATACGCCGCATGCTAAAATCCTACGCTTGTCTGTAGCTAAGTGGACGCGCGCACCGTCATTGTGCACCCGTCGGTCTGGCAGCATCGAACGTGCAGCATTTGCGTACAGCTAATATAACCACAGCCTGAGATCAGTCCCGCCAATGGATCAATTCGCAAAAGAAACAATCCCCATTTCCCTCGAAGAAGAGATGCGCAAGAGCTACCTCGATTACGCGATGAGCGTGATCGTCGGGCGCGCCTTGCCGGACGTGCGCGACGGCTTGAAGCCGGTGCACCGCCGTGTCTTGTTCGCCATGCACGAAATGAACAACGTGTACAACCGCCCGTACGTGAAGTGCGCGCGCGTGGTCGGCGAAACGATGGGTAAGTACCACCCGCACGGCGACGCGTCGATCTACGACACGCTGGTGCGCATGGCCCAGGATTTCTCCTTGCGCTACACGCTGGTCGATGGCCAGGGCAACTTCGGTTCGGTCGACGGCGACAGCGCCGCCGCCATGCGTTACACCGAGTGCCGCCTGGACAAGATCGCCGGCGAAATCCTGGCCGACATCGACAAGGACACGGTCGACTTCCAGCCCAACTATGATGGCAAGGAAAAAGAACCGACGGTGCTGCCGACCCGGATTCCCAACCTGCTGATCAACGGTTCGTCCGGCATCGCGGTCGGCATGGCGACCAATATCCCGCCGCACAACCTGACCGAAGTGGTCAACGCCGCGCTGCACGTGCTGCGCAATCCCGACTGCACCATCGACGAGCTGATCGAGATCATCCCGGCGCCGGACTTCCCGACCGCCGGCATCATCTACGGCGTCTCGGGCGTGCGCGACGGCTACCGCACCGGGCGCGGCCGCGTGGTCATGCGCGCCAAGACCCACTTCGAGGAATACGGCAAGGATGGCGGCCGCATCGCCATCATCGTCGACGAGCTGCCGTACCAGGTCAATAAAAAATCGCTGCTCGAGCGCATCGCCGAGAACGTGCGCGACAAGAAGCTCGAAGGCATTTCCGACATCCGCGACGAGTCCGACAAGTCGGGCATGCGCGTGGTCATCGAACTCAAGCGCGGCGAAGTGCCGGAAGTGGTCCTCAACAATCTGTACAAGCAGACCCAGTTGCAGGATACCTTCGGCATGAACATGGTCGCGCTGGTCAACGGCCAGCCGAAACTGCTCAACCTCAAGCAGATGCTGCAGTGCTTCCTGTCGCACCGCCGCGAAGTGGTCACGCGCCGCACCGTGTTCGAACTGCGCAAGGCGCGCGAACGCGGCCACATGCTCGAAGGCCTGGCCGTCGCCCTGGCCAATATCGACGACTTCATCGCCATCATCAAGGCCGCGCCATCGCCACCGATCGCCAAGACCGAACTGATGGCGCGCGCCTGGGACTCGTCCCTGGTGCGCGAGATGCTGCTGCGTACCGCCGAAGGCACCACCGTCGGCGGCATCGAAGCGTTCCGCCCCGAGCACCTGCCGAAGCATTACGGCATGCAGCCGGACGGCCTGTACAAGCTGTCCGACGAACAGGCGCAAGAGATTTTGCAAATGCGCCTGCAGCGCCTGACCGGCCTTGAGCAGGACAAGATCGTCAACGAGTACAAAGACATCATGGCGCACATCGCCGACCTGCTCGACATCCTGGCCAAGCCGGAACGCGTGACGGTCATCATCACCGACGAAATGACCTTGGTGATGAACGAGTACGGCGCCGGCAACAAGGACGTGCGCCGCTCGACCATCGAGCACAATGCCACCGACCTGGAAACCGAAGACCTGATCACGCCGCAGGACATGGTCGTGACCCTGTCGCACACCGGCTACATGAAGTCGCAGCCGATCTCCGAATACCGCGCGCAGAAGCGCGGCGGGCGCGGCAAGCAGGCCATGGCGACCAAGGAAGAAGACTGGATCGACCAGCTGTTCATCGCCAACACGCACGACTACATCCTGTGCTTCTCGAACCGCGGCCGCATGTACTGGCTGAAGGTATGGGAAGTGCCGCAAGGCTCGCGCAATTCGCGCGGCAAGCCGATCGTCAACATGTTCCCGTTGCAGGACAACGAGAAGATCACCGTGGTGCTGCCGCTGTCGGGCGTGAACCGCACCTTCCCGGAAGACCATTACGTGTTCATGGCGACCAGCCTCGGTACCGTCAAAAAGACGCCGCTGAAAGACTTCAGCAATCCACGCAAGGCCGGCATCATCGCGGTCGACCTGGACGACGGCGACTTCCTGATCGGCGCCGCGCTGACCGACGGCGAGCACGATGTGATGCTGTTCTCCGACTCCGGCAAGGCGGTGCGCTTCGACGAGAACGATGTGCGTCCGATGGGCCGTACCGCGCGCGGCGTGCGCGGCATGAACCTGGAAGAGGGTCAGAACGTGATCGCCCTGCTGGTGGCCGAAAACGAGCAGCAGTCGGTCCTGACGGCCACCGAGAACGGCTTCGGCAAGCGTACTCCGATCACCGAGTACACCCGCCATGGCCGCGGCACCAAGGGCATGATCGCGATTCAGACCAGCGAACGTAACGGCCGCGTGGTCGCCGCCACCCTGGTCGAGCCGAGCGACGAGATCATGCTGATCACCACCGGTGGCGTGCTGATTCGCACCCGCGTGTCGGAAATCCGCGAAATGGGCCGCGCCACGCAAGGCGTGACCCTGATCGCGGTAGAAGATGGCACCAAGCTGAGCGGCTTGCAGCGCATCGTCGAAACCGACCTCGAAGACGTCGACCTCGAAAATCCGCCGGAGTAAAAAACGGCGCGGGGCCGGTCTTGTTTTTGCACTTCGTGCGAAAATGACACCGGCCCTTTTTTTTGGACGCTCGACCCGACCGATCCACGCTTCCATTTCGAGAGTGATGATGAAAAAACTGACCGCCGTACTATGTACCGCCCTGGCCCTGGTCGCCACGCCGGTGTTTGCCGACAAGGCCGCGATCGATCCGGCTACCGACAAGGCCACGCGCGCGCTGCTCGACTCGATGGGCACGCGCAAGATGATCAAGGATAGCTTCGAGCAGATGAAGGCGACGATTCCGCAGATGATCCTCAGCACCGCCACGTCCGTCATCAACGCCAATCCGCGCCTGACCGCCGCGCAAAAGAAGGCGGCCATCGCCGAAGCGGCCAAGAAAGTGCCGGATGCGGCCGCGCGCGTGCAGCGCGCGTTTGAAGATCCCGCCGTGGCCGACGAGATGATCGAAGCCGTCGTGCCGCTCTACGCGACCCGCTTCACGGTGGCCGAAATCGAGCAGATCGCCGCGTTCTACCGCAGTCCCGTCGGCGCCAAGATGCTCGCCGCCACACCGCAGATCGTGAACGAGTCCATGCAGATCGGCCAGAAGATCATGCTGCCGCGCGTGAACAAGATCATGCAAGAAGCCGCCGCCGACAAATAGCCACCCCATTCGCAAGGACCCCCGTGACCCAGATCTACAACTTCTCCGCCGGCCCCGCCGTCCTGCCCAAGGAAGTGCTGCAAGAAGCAGCCGCCGACATGCTGGACTGGCACGGCAGCGGCATGTCGGTGATGGAAATGAGTCACCGCGGTCCCGAGTTCATCTCGATCTACGAGGCGGCCGTGCGCGACCTGTGCCTGCTGCTGGACGTCCCCGCCAACTACAAGATTTTGTTCCTGCAGGGCGGCGGCCTGGGCGAAAACGCCATTGTGCCGATGAACCTCGTCGGCCGCGTCAGTGCACCGGCCACCATCGACTTCGTCCACACCGGTTCCTGGTCCGGCAAATCGGTCAAGGAAGCGGCGCGCTACGCCAGGGTCAACGTGGCCGCCAGCGGCGAGGCGGGGCGCTTTACCAGCGTGCCGCCGCAAAGCGAGTGGAAGCTCACTCCCGGCGCTGCCTACCTGCACCTGTGCACCAACGAGACCATCGACGGCGTCGAATACAACTTCGTGCCCGAACTGGGCGACGACACCCCGATCGTGGCCGACATGTCTTCGCACATCCTGTCGCGCGTGATCGACGTGAGCAAGTACGGCGTCATTTTCGGCGGCGCGCAAAAGAACATCGGCCCGGCCGGCCTGACCCTGGTGATCGTGCGCGACGACCTGCTCGGGCACGCGCTGCCGATTTGCCCGTCCGCTTTTGACTGGAGCATCGTTGCCGCGCACGACTCGATGTACAACACGCCGCCGACCTACGGCATCTACATCGCCGGCCTGGTGTTCGCGCATCTGCTGCGCCAGGGCGGCGTGGCCGCCATGGAGCAGCGCAACATCGCCAAGGCCGAACTGCTGTATGCGGCGCTCGATGCCGACGATTTTTACCAGAACCGCGTGGCGAAAGACTGCCGCTCGCGCATGAACGTACCGTTCTACCTGCGCGACGAAACACTGAACGACAAATTCCTGGCCGGTGCAAAAGCGCGCGGCCTGCTGCAGCTCAAGGGCCACAAGTCCGTGGGCGGTATGCGCGCATCGATCTACAACGCGATGCCGATCGAGGGCGTGCAAGCCCTGGTCGATTACCTGAACGAGTTCGCCGGCCGTGCGTGACAACAAGGGCCTTGGGCCCGCGCGAACATCCGATTCACCGCAAACCATGCCGCACCCATGACAGACAAACTCACACCATTGCGCGAACAGATCGATGCGATCGACGCCCAGATTCTCAGCCTTCTCAGCGCCCGCGCGCGCCTGGCGCAGGAAGTCGGCCACGTCAAGGCCGAAACCAGCGCCCCGGTATTTCGTCCCGAACGCGAAGCGCAAGTGCTGCGCGGCGTGGCCGAGCGCAATCCCGGCCCGCTCAAGGCCGCCGAAGTGCAAACCATTTTCCGCGAAATCATGTCGGCCTGCCGCTCGCTCGAAAAGCGCGTCACGGTCGCCTACCTCGGGCCGTCCGGCACCTTCACCGAGCAAGCCGCGTTCCAGCAGTTCGGCAGCGCCATCGAAGGGCTGCCGTGCATCTCGATCGACGAAGTCTTCCGCGCCACCGAAGCGGGCACCGCCGATTTCGGCGTGGTCCCGGTCGAAAATTCGTCCGAAGGGGCGGTCAACCGCACGCTCGACCTGATGCTCGGCACCACCACCATCATCAGCGGCGAGATCTCGATCCCCGTGCACCACAGCCTGATGACCAAGACCGGCAACATGGATGGCGTGACGGTGGTGTGCGCGCACTCGCAGGCGCTGGCGCAGTGCCAGGTATGGCTGAACCAGAACTACCCCGGCATCGAACGGCGCGCGGTGGTATCGAACGCCGAAGCGGCCGTCATGGCCAGCAAGGATGCGACGATGGCCGCCATCGCCAGCGAAATGGCGGGCGAGCAGTACCGCCTGGGCGTGGTCAAGGGCCACATCCAGGACGACCCGCACAACCGCACCCGCTTCGCCGTCATCGGCCACCTGCAGACCAACCCCTCGGGTGCCGACCAGACCTCGCTGGTACTGGCGGTGCCGAACAAGGCGGGCGCCGTCTACAACCTGCTGGCGCCCCTGGCCGTCAATGGCGTCTCGATGACCCGTTTCGAATCGCGCCCGGCCCGCATCGGCACCTGGGAATACTACTTCTACGTCGACATCGAAGGCCACGTGCAGGACCCGGCGGTGGCCAAGGCGCTCGACGAACTGCGCGATAACGCCGCCTTTTTCAAGGTGCTCGGCTCGTACCCGCTCAGTCTTTGACGTTCCGATTTAATACAACTACACAGAGATAAACCATGTCCCAGCAATTCGGTCCAGAATACGTCCGTGCCATCGCTCCCTACCAGGCGGGCAAACCGATCGCCGAAGTGGCGCGCGAGTTCGGCCTCGACGAAGCGAACATCGTCAAACTGGCGTCGAACGAAAATCCGTTCGGCGTGCCCGCATCGAGCCAGCAAGCCATGGCCGCCGCGGTGGCCGACCTGGGACGCTACCCGGACGCCAACGGTTTCGATCTGAAGGCGGCACTGGCCAAGCGCTACGAGGTGCCGGCCGACTGGATCACCCTGGGCAACGGCAGCAACGACATCCTCGAAATCGCCGCCCACGCGTTTGTGCAAACAGGCCAGGCCGTGGTGTATTCGCAGTACTCGTTCGCCGTGTACGCGCTGGCCACGCAAGGCGTGGGCGCGCGCGCCATCGTGGTGCCGGCCAGGGAGTATGGCCACGACCTCGACGCCATGGCCGCGGCCATCGATGCCGACACGCGCCTGGTGTTCATCGCCAACCCGAACAACCCGACCGGCACCTTCATTCCGGCGGCGCAGATCGAAGCGTTCTTGAACAAGGTGCCGGCCAACGTGGTCGTGGTGCTGGACGAAGCCTACAACGAATTCCTGGCGCCCGAACACCAGTTCGAATCGGCCCAGTGGGCGCGCAAGTATCCTAATCTGCTGGTCTCGCGCACCTTCTCCAAGGCCTACGGCCTGGCCGGCCTGCGTGTCGGTTTCGCCATTGCGCAGCCGGGCCTGACCGACCTGATGAACCGCATCCGCCAGCCGTTCAACGTGAACTCGCTGGCCCAGGCCGCGGCCATCGCCGCCCTGAACGACAAGCCGTTCCTGGAGCAGGGCGCCAAGAACAATGCCGCCGGCTACGCGCAGTTCGTCGAAGCCTTCGACGAATTGGGACTGCAGTACGTGCCATCGTTCGGTAACTTCGTGCTGGTCAAGGTTGGCGACGACGACGGCGCCGGCGCGCGCATCAACCTCGCGCTGCTCAAGCAAGGCGTGATCGTGCGCCCGGTCGGCAATTACGGTCTGCCGCAATGGCTGCGCATTTCCATCGGCCTGCCTGCCGAAAACGCGATCTTCATCGCCGCCCTCAAGAAAGCGCTGGCCTGACGTGTTCAATAAAGTCGTCATCTTCGGCGTAGGGCTGATCGGCGGCTCGTTCGCGCGCGCGCTGCGCCATGCCGGCGTGGTAAGCACGCTGGTGGGTGTCGGCCGCTCGCCGCAAGCGATGGCGCGCGCGCTCGAACTGGGCATCATCGACCAGGTGGCGGCCTCGGTGCAGGATGCGATGGCGGGCGCCGACCTGGTGCTGATCGCCGCACCGGTGGCCCAGACCGCGCCGGTTCTGGCGTCGCTGCTGCCGTACCTGGAAGCGGGTACCGTGGTCACCGACGCCGGCAGCACCAAGTCCGACGTGGTGGCGGCCGCGCGCGCCGTGATGAAAGAGCGTGTCGCCCAGTTCGTGCCGGGGCACCCGATCGCCGGGCGCGAAACCAACGGTCCGGACGCCGCCATCGTCGACCTGTACCACGGCAAAAAGACCGTGCTCACGCCGCTGCCCGAAAACGCCGCGGCCGACATCGACCGGGTGGCCGCCGCATGGAGCGCGTGCGGCGCCATCATCCACCGCCTCACGCCGCAGGAACACGACACCGTGTTCGCCTCGGTCAGCCACCTGCCGCATTTGCTGGCCTACGCCCTGGTCGACGACATCGCCCGCAAGCCGCACGCCGGCTTACTGTTCCAATACGCCGCCAGCGGTTTCAGGGACTTCACGCGCATTGCCGGCTCCTCGCCCGAAATGTGGCGTGACATCAGCCTGGCCAACCAGTCGGCCCTGCTGGGCGAGTTGGACGCATATCTGGCACAATTGACAGCAATGCGCGCGATGCTCGCCAATAGCGACGGCGCCGCCATCGAAGCGGTCTACGCCAACGCCCAGCGCGCGCGCTGCCGCTGGATCGAAGCGATCGAAACGGCCGAAGCGCCGCCGGCGCAGGACAGCAGTCCGGAATAAACCCAGCATTTCAAGGAACCCCAGCATGACCCAGCAGAAGCAGTACCCGCACCATATCGATCTCAAGCCCGTCATGCACGTCGAGGGCGTGGTGCGGCTGCCGGGGTCCAAGAGCATCTCCAACCGCACCTTGCTGCTGGCCGCGCTGGCCGAAGGCAGCACCACCATCATCGGCCTGCTGGCGTCGGACGACACCCTGGTCATGCTGGGCGCACTGCGCTCGCTGGGCCTGAAATGGGAGCAGGTCGACGAGCACACCCACATCGTGCATGGCGGTGGCGGCACCTTGCCGGTGCACGAAGCCGATCTGTTCATGGGCAATGCCGGCACCGCGATCCGTCCGCTGACGGCGGCGCTGGCCGTCATCGGCGGCGACTACACCCTGCATGGCGTCACGCGCATGCACGAGCGCCCGATCGGCGACCTGGTCGACGCCCTGAACGCGATTGGCGCGCAGATCGAGTACACGGGCGTGGAAGGATTCCCGCCGCTGCGCATCCGGCGCGGGCATATCCACGCGCAGCGCCTGTCGGTGCGCGGGAACGTATCGAGCCAGTTCCTGACGGCGCTGCTGATGGCGGCGCCGCTGATGGCGCGCGAGCAGGCGGTGACGATCGACGTCGTCGGTGAACTGATTTCCAAGCCGTACATTGAAATCACCCTGAACCTGATGCGGCGTTTCGGCGTGACGGTGGAGCAGGATGGCTGGCAATCGTTCACGGTGCAGCCGGGGCAGCGCTATGCGAGTCCGGGCACGATCCATGTGGAAGGCGACGCCTCGTCGGCCTCGTACTTCCTGGCGGCCGGCGCGATTGGCGGCGGTCCGATCCGGGTTGAGGGAGTCGGGCGCGACAGCATCCAGGGCGACGTGCGCTTTGCCGAAGCGCTGGAGCAGATGGGCGCGACGATCACGCGCGGCGACAACTGGATCGAAGCGCGCTCGAATGGCGTATTGAAAGCCATCGACGCCGACTTCAACCACATTCCCGACGCCGCGATGACGATAGCCGTGGCCGCGCTGTACGCCGACGGCACCACCACCTTGCGCAACATCGCCAGCTGGAGGGTGAAGGAAACCGACCGCCTGGCCGCGATGGCGACCGAATTGCGCAAGCTGGGCGCGATCGTGGTGGAGGGGGCGGACTACATCTCGGTCACCCCGCCGGAAGGCGAGCTGAGCGCCGCGACGATCGACACGTACGACGACCACCGGATGGCGATGTGTTTCTCGCTGGCGAGCCTGGACGGCAAAGCGCGGCGCGGCAACACGATGCGCATCAACGACCCGAAATGCGTTGCCAAGACCTTCCCCGACTACTTCGACGCCTTCGCCGGCATTGCCCACGAGAACCTGATTTAAGTTGCACCACCGGCGGCCGGCGCACCGGGGTCAGACCTCCGAATCGAAATATTTCCTAATCGGGGTCAGACCTCCGATTCGGAACATTTCCTAACCGGGGTCTGACCCCGGTTAGGAAAGTTTTCAGTTTTGCACGTTTTATAGTGATTTCACCAGGACACCGTCCCATGCCACATTCGAACATCCCCGTCATCACCATCGATGGCCCCACCGCGTCCGGCAAGGGCACCGTCGCGCACAAGGTGGCCGATCGCCTCGGCTTTCATTACCTCGATTCGGGCGCCCTGTACCGCCTGACCGCCCTGATGGCCTTGCGCCGCGGTACGGAACTGGCCGACGAGCACGCCCTCGCCAAGCTGGCCCAACACCTCCCCGCCAGCTTCAGCGGCGGCGAAATCTTGCTGGCCAAGGAAAATGTGACCCAACTCATCCGCGCGGAAGAGGTTGGCAACATGGCATCGAAAATCGCCGCCCTGCCCTCCGTGCGCCAGGCCCTGTTCGCGCTGCAGCTGGGCTTTCGGCGCGCGCCCGGCCTGGTCGCCGATGGCCGTGACATGGGTACGGTAATCTTTCCGCACGCGCAACTGAAGGTGTTCCTGACCGCCAGTACCGAGGCGCGCGCGCAACGCCGATATAAGCAATTGATTGACAAGGGGTTTTCTGCTAACATAGAAGACCTCCTGTCCGATTTGAAGGCGCGCGACGACCGTGATACTTACCGCGCCATCGCGCCTTTGATGCCGGCAGAAGGGGCGCACCTGCTCGATACTTCCAATATGACCGCTGACGAAGCGGTCGAGGAAGTGCTGAAATGGTATGCGCACGCTAAGCAGTCGTAGTCTGAAGTAGCAATGGGTGCTTGCAATTGCAATAGTGCCATTGCAGGCGTTGAATCAACCTATAACCCAGTTTAAGTCGCATGGTGCGATCTCTGCTGGCTAACTCGTGTACAAACTATGTCAACAGCAACAACTGAAGCAACCGGTATGGAAAGTTTTGCAGCGCTCTTCGAGGAATCGTTGTCGCGCCAAGATATGCGCTCCGGCGAAGTTATTTCCGCTGAAGTCGTGCGTCTCGACCACAATTTCGTGATCGTGAACGCTGGCCTCAAATCCGAAGCTTTCATTCCTATCGAAGAATTCAAGAACGACCAGGGCGAACTGGAAGTTCAAGTCGGCGATTTCGTTTCCGTAGCGATTGAATCGCTGGAAAACGGCTTCGGCGACACCATCCTGTCGCGCGACAAGGCAAAGCGCCTGGCATCGTGGCTGGCTCTGGAAAAAGCCATGGAATCGGGCGAGATCGTCGTCGGTACCGTCAATGGCAAAGTCAAGGGCGGCCTGACCGTTCTGACCAACGGCATCCGCGCGTTCCTGCCGGGTTCGCTGGTTGACACCCGTCCTGTCAAGGACACCACCCCGTTCGAAGGCAAGACCCTGGAATTCAAGGTCATCAAGCTCGACCGTAAGCGTAACAACGTGGTTCTGTCCCGCCGCGCCGTCATCGAAGCATCGATGGGCGAAGAGCGTCAGAAACTGATGGAAACGCTGAAAGAAGGCACCGTGGTGACCGGCGTCGTCAAAAATATCACCGACTACGGCGCGTTCGTGGATCTGGGCGGTATCGACGGCCTGCTGCACATCACCGATCTGGCATGGCGTCGTGTGCGTCACCCATCGGAAGTGCTGACCGTTGGCCAGGAAATCACCGCCAAAGTCCTGAAGTACGATCAGGAAAAGAACCGTGTTTCGCTGGGCGTGAAGCAACTGGGCGACGATCCTTGGACCGGTCTGTCCCGTCGTTATCCACAAAGCACCCGTCTGTTCGGCAAAGTAACGAACCTGACCGACTACGGCGCGTTCGTGGAAGTCGAGCAGGGTATCGAAGGTCTGGTTCACGTTTCCGAAATGGACTGGACCAACAAGAACGTGGCACCAAACAAAGTTGTCCAGCTGGGCGACGAAGTGGAAGTCATGGTTCTCGAGATCGACGAAGAGCGTCGCCGTATTTCGCTGGGCATGAAGCAGTGCAAAGCAAATCCATGGGATGACTTCGGCGTTACCCACAAGAAGGGCGACAAAGTCCGCGGCGCGATCAAGTCGATCACCGACTTCGGCGTGTTCATCGGCCTGGCCGGCAACATCGATGGTCTGGTGCACCTGTCCGACCTGTCCTGGACCGAAACCGGCGAAGAAGCTGTGCGTCGTTTCAAAAAGGGCGACGAACTGGAAGCCATCGTGCTGGCGATCGACGTCGAGCGCGAGCGCGTTTCCCTGGGTGTCAAGCAACTCGAAGGCGACCCATTCAACAACTTCGCTGCAATGAACGACAAAGGCTCCCTGGTAACGGGGTCGGTCAAGTCGGTCGAGCCTAAGGGCGCTGTCATCCAGCTGTCCGAAGAAGTTGAAGGCTACCTGCGTGCTTCCGAAATCTCGCGCGACCGCGTTGAAGATGCCGGTACCCACCTGAAGGTTGGCGATTCGGTTGAAGCTCTGGTCATCAACATTGACCGCAAAGCGCGCAGCATCCAGCTGTCGATCAAGGCGAAAGACAATGTCGAGACCCAGGAAGCGATGCAGAAGATGGCTTCGTCCTCCGACAACAATGCAGCATCGGGCACCACTAGCCTGGGCGCACTGTTGAAAGCTAAGTTCGACAACAAGAACTAAGACACTCGGAATCGACAGATGACGAAGTCCGAGTTGATTAACCGCCTGGCTGAGCGCTATTCTCAGCTGGTGGCCAAGGATGCGGAGTACGCTGTCAAGACCATTCTCGATGCCATGACCAACGCCTTGGCGACCGGTCAGCGCATCGAGATCCGTGGTTTCGGCAGTTTTGCCCTGAACAGCCGGCCGCCGCGCATCGGACGCAATCCCAAGTCCGGCGACAAGGTGATGGTTCCCGAAAAACGGGTACCGCACTTCAAGCCGGGCAAGCAATTGCGCGAACGGGTAGATGCGATGGTCGGGCAGCCGATTATTGAAGACTGAGTCGTTTGTCGACACAGAAGAACGGCATCCTTGGATGCCGTTTTTTTTCGCCTTGAAAGTTTCCTAACCGGGGTCAGACCTCTCATTAGAAATAAAAGTGTTTCGATTCGGAGGTCTGACCCCGGTTAGGAAACGATGTGCCCTGCGGGGCGTCGCGGGAGTGGCCTGGCTGCCCCGGCCCCCCTTTGTTTTGGTGTAATATGCGACACTTGCGACCTTTTCAGACTGGACCTGGCTGATGAAATTTGTATCCACCATCGTTGGATTTATTCTGTTTATCCTGTTTTTCGGCTTCGCGCTGAAGAATACCCAGGAAGTCGACCTGCACTTTTTCCTGAATTACGAACTGCGCGGCCCCCTGGTGCTGATGCTGCTGGGCTTTTTCGTCGCCGGCGCCGCCCTCGGCATCCTGGCCGTCACGCCCACCGTGTTCCGCCACCGCCGCGAAACGTCGAAACACAAGAACACCATCCAGGCCCTGCAAACCGTGGCGCGTACCAACGTGTCCCAGCCGCAGCCGGACAGCGTCAACACCCAGCAGTAACCCATCTGAAAAACCAACAAAAAGAACCGCATGGAATTTGAAATCTGGATGTTGCTTGGCATCCCATTGTTTTTCGCCCTGGGATGGATCGCCGCGCGCGTCGACATCAAGCAGCTGCTCGCCGAATCGCGCACCTTGCCGCGCGGGTATTTCCGCGGCCTGAATTTCCTGCTCAACGAGCAGCCCGACAAGGCCATCGATGCCTTCATCGACATCGTCAAGCTCGATCCGGAAACGGTCGAGATGCACTTCGCCCTCGGCAACCTGTTTCGCCGCCGCGGCGAGATCGAGCGCGCCATCCGCGTCCACCAGAACCTGCTCTCGCGCCCCGATCTGCCGGCCGACGAGAAAGCCCACGGCCAGTACGAACTGGGCATGGATTATCTCAAGGCCGGCCTGCTCGACCGCGCCGAGGAAACCTTCAACCTGCTGCTCGAAACCTCCTACGGCGCCCAGGCACGGCGCGCCCTGCTCGAAATCTACCAGCGCGAAAAGGAGTGGCCGCGCGCGATCGAAGCGGCGCTCGGCCTGCAGGAGTCCGGCGCCGGCGCGCGCCAGAAGGAAATCGCCCAGTTCTACTGCGAATTGGCCCAGGATGCGCTGGTCCACATGCACACCGACGACGCCCTCGCGCTGCTCGACAAGGCCCTGCACGCGGACCGCAAGAACGTGCGCGCCACCCTGCTGACGGGCGACGCCCAGCTGGTCATGGGTGACGCCGAAGGCGCGCTGGTCACCTGGCGCCGCGTCGAGCAGCAAAGCGTGCCGCACGTGGCACTGGTCGCGCAGCGCCTGATGGATGGCTACCGCAAGGTCGGCCGCCCGCAGGAAGGCGTGAACCTGCTGCGTTCCTACCTGGCCGAAGCATCCTCGATCGACCTGATCGAAGTGGTGTTCAAGGCCGTCATCGAACTCGATGGCGTGGATGCGGCCAAGCAGCTGATGATCGAGGAACTGCGCCGCAATCCGACCCTGCTCGGCCTCGACAAGCTGCTCGAAGCGCGCCTGATGGACGCTCCGGCCGATGTCTGGGAAGAGCTGTCGATGGTGAAAAACCTGGTGCGCGGCTACACCCAGAAGCTGGCGCGCTACCAGTGCAGCCACTGCGGCTTCAAGGCGCGCCAGTTCTACTGGCAGTGCCCGGGATGCAGCCGCTGGGAGACCTACCCGCCGCGCCGCACCGAAGAACTCAATGTCATGAACTAAACGTATTTGAAACCGATGACCAATCTCACCGCCACCCCTGCGCGCCTGCTCAGCGCCGACAGCCATCCCTTCATCGCCGCGCCCGACCTGGCCGCGGTGCGCATCCTGGTCGTCGGCGACGTGATGCTGGACCGCTACTGGTTCGGTGATGTCAGCCGCATTTCGCCGGAAGCGCCGGTGCCGATCGTGCGCATCGAGAAGCGCGAAGAGCGCCTGGGCGGCGCCGCCAACGTGGCGCGCAATGCGGCCGCTCTCGGCGCGCGCTGCGGCCTGTTGGGCGTCGTCGGCGCCGACGAAGCGGGCGAGCAGGTGGCGCAGCTGCTGGCCGAATCGCGCATCGACAGCTACCTGCAGCGCGACCCGGCCATTTCCACCATCATCAAGCTGCGCGTCATCGGCCGCCAGCAGCAGCTGCTGCGCATCGATTTCGAGGATGCGCCCACCGATACCGTCCTGCGCGACAAGCTCACCCAGTTCAACGCACTGCTGCCCGATTACGACGTGGTGATCCTGTCCGACTACAACAAGGGCAGCCTGGTGAACGTGGCGCACATGATCGAGGCGGGCCGCGCGGCCGGCAAGGTCGTCATGGTCGACCCCAAGGGCGACGATTTTTCGCGCTACACCGGCGCCACCGTACTCACGCCGAACAAGTCGGAGTTCCGCCGCATCGTCGGCAGCTGGTCGTCCGAAGACCAGCTCACCGCCAAGGCCCAGGCCCTGCGCGCCGACCTGCGCCTGGACGCGCTGCTGCTCACGCGCTCGGAAGAGGGCATGAGTCTGTACACCGCCAGCGAAGTGCTGCACATGCACGCCGATGCGCGCGAAGTGTTCGATGTCTCCGGCGCCGGCGACACCGTCATTGCAACCATGGCCTCGATGCTGGGCGCCGGCATGCCGATGGCCGACGCCATCATGACGGCCAACCGCGCCGGCGGCATCGTCGTAGGCAAGCTCGGCACTGCGACCGTGACGCGCGAGGAACTGTTCGGCCTGTAATCTTCCGCCTGTAATCTAGCGCCGAGTCTGCCTACCCGATTGGCATTTTTCTGTTCTGATAACGCTCAATCGGAGCGGTCAACATTGTGCTGCATCGTCCGTTAGCTTGTTGGGGGCGCAACCGCGTCCCTACAATCTGATGGAGATACAACATGATCCGTAAATTGATGCTTGCAGTTGCAGCGCTGGTGGCCGCGATGAGCATGGCGTTTGCCCAGGTCGACGTGAACAAGGCGGACGCAGCCGCACTCGATGGTGTGAAGGGCGTCGGGCCGACCACGTCCAAGGCCATCCTGGATGAGCGCGCCAAGGGCGGCGAGTTCAAGGACTGGGCCGACTTCGCCAAGCGCGTCAAGGGTGTGGGCGACAAGCGCGCCGTCAAGCTGTCGCAGGCGGGGCTGCAGGTAGCGGGCAAGCCGTTCGACGGCGCCGGCGCCGCCAAGCCTCCCGCTGCCGCGGGCAAACCGGCCCCAGCCGCCAAACCGGCGGCGGCTCCGGCCAAAATGTAAGCGTTGCGTGCTTTGCCAAAAACCCCGCCGTTACGCCGCGGGGTTTTTTCATGGACGCACGCGCGGGACGGGCAAAGTTTTTTCGCTGTATGGACGCACTTGCACGCGCCGGGCCGTGAGAAGATAACGGCGCCCATTCACCCGTCGCCCGTCGCAAAGGACCCCTCATGGCATCTGTCCCGTTCACCAAACCCCTGCTGGCCACCCTGATCGCCGCCGCTGCCGGCGCCTGCGCCGCGCAAGCCCCGGTCAGCCCCGCGAGCCCCGACATTGCACGCCGCCAGCCGCAGATCGACAAGATCGTCGGCGACATTTCGCCCCAGCGTATCGAAGCACACGTGCGCAAGCTGGTGGGCTTCAAGACGCGCCACACCATGTCCGACACCGTCTCCGACACGGTCGGCATCGGCGCCGCGCGGCGCTGGATCAAGGCCGAACTGGAACGCTGCGGCGCCGCCGCCGGCGGACGCCTGCAGGTGAGCTTCGACAGCCACATCACGCCGGTATCGGCGCGCATTTCGCGTCCGACCGAAATCGTCAATATCGTGGCGACCCTGCCCGGCACGCAGGCGGCGTCGAAAGAGCGCATTTACGTCGTCAGCGGCCACTACGACTCGCGCAATACCGACATCATGGATGCCACGGGCGACTCGCCCGGCGCCAACGACGACGCTTCCGGTACCGCGGCTGTGATGGAAATGGCCTGCGTCATGGCGCGCCACAAGTTCGACGCGACCATCGTCTTCATGGCGGTGGCGGCGGAGGAGCAGGGCTTGCTGGGCGCCGCGCATTGGGCCGAACAGGCAAGGCTGAAGAACCTGAATCTGCAGGGCATGTTCACCAACGATATCATCGGCAGCTCGCGCGCCGACGACGGCCGCGTGGACGACAAGCAGGTGCGCCTGTTCGCCGAATCGGTCCCGGCGACCAGGGAGAACAGCGAAACCAGCCGCGCCCTGCTGGCCACCGGCGGAGAAAACGATTCGACCTCGCGCCAGCTGGCGCGCCATGTGAAGGAAGTGGGGGAGCGCTACGTGCCTGGCTTTACGGTGAACGTGATCCAGCGGCGCGACCGGTATCTGCGCGGCGGCGACCATATGCCGTTCCTGGAGCGCGGCTATCCGGCGCTGCGCTTCACGGAGCCGAACGAAGACTTCACGCACCAGCACCAGAACGTGCGCAAGGAGGGCGCGCTGCAGTATGGCGATCTGCCCGAGTTCAACGACTACAACTACATCGCGCGCGTGACGCGGGTGAACGCGGCGGCGCTGGCGACGCTGTCGCTGGCCCCAGGCGCGCCGCAAAAGGTGCAGATGCGCACCGCGAAGCTGGAGAACGATTCCTCGCTGGTGTGGCAGGCCAGCGGCGAGCCCGATCTGGCAGGCTACCGCATCGTCTGGCGCGAGACCACCGCCGCGCAGTGGCAGGGCGCTTTGTATGTGGGGAATGTGACCGAGGCGACGGTCAAGCTGTCGAAGGATAACTACTTCTTCGGCGTGCAGGCGGTCGATAAGGATGGCAATGTGAGCGTGGCGACGTATCCGACGCCGCTTAGATAATCACTATCCCGTCGTCTC
>NZ_JAVCWM010000043.1:0-32457 GCF_030846495.1 Massilia scottii
GCGCCAGGCAAGCACGGCGTGGATGACGAGGGTGGATCAGGAAATCGAGGCGATGGCCGGCTTGGCCATATTGACCGGCTTGGGATCGGCCCTGCCATCGGCCTTGGCGTCCCGGCTCCCGGTCGCGCCGTCGGCCCGCGGTTCGGAGATGGCCTCGCTCACCGGTTCGGCAATGGCCTCGTTGACCGGCTCGGCGACGGCAATCGCGTCCGGCGCATCCGGCGCGTCGCTGCCGCTCACGGGGCCGGCGGTGCCGGTCGCCGCCGCCTCGCTGATGCCGGTGACCGGCCCGGCCGCGCCGGCGGCCACGGCGGCCGGGGGAATGGCCGGCGCGCGCCGCGACAGGGCCGCGCCTGATGCGCGCAGCATGCGCTTGCCCGGCGGCGGCTCGGCCGCCAGGCGCGCCGCCAGTTTGCTGGCGAATGCGTCGGATAGGTCGGGCCCGCCCGGGTCGCGCATGGCGTCGCGGATGCGGTGGTACAAGTCCCACGCGTGCTGGCCGTCGGCCGAATGCAGGGCCGCGTCAGGAAACGTGGACGGCGACAGTTCGTGGTCGCTGAACGCCGAGATCTGCTCCCGGACTTTTTTCGGGGTGTCCATCAGTATTTCCATCACTGTAAGTGTGACCAAAAGTTAACCGATTAGAGCGATCATCGCTACATTTAGCGTCGTTTGTCAACTGGCATGTCGAGCAAGGGCCTCAACTTTTCGGCAATCACTTCGCGCGCCCGGAAAATCCGGCTGCGCACCGTGCCGATGGGACATGACATCACTTCCGCTATTTCCTCGTAGCTCAACCCTTCAATTTCGCGCAGGACTATCGCGTTGCGCAATTCGTGCGGCAGCGCCTCCATCGCGGCATTGACCGTATAAGCGATCTGCTTGCTTGCCAACACCGATTCCGGGGTGTTGATGTCACGCAAGCTGTCCGCATCGTCAAACGCTTCGGCGCGCTCCGCATCCGACTCGGTCGAGGTCGGTGCGCGCCTGCCCTGTGTGACGAGAAAATTCTTCGCCGTATTGATCCCGATTCTGTAGAGCCACGTATAGAAAGCGGAATCCCCCCTGAAATGCCGCAAGGCCCGATAAGCCTTGATGAATGTTTCCTGTACCACGTCCTCGGCCTCGGCCGGATCATGCACCAGGCGCGAAACAAGCCGCATCAGCCTGCGCTGATATTTACTGACCAGCAGGTCGAACGCCTGCCTGTCGCCAGCCTGGACGCGCTCAACCAGCAGTTGATCACACTCGCGTTCTGTCGTCACTGACCCTGCCCTCTTGGCTGCAGCAGCGGCCCGTCCCTATGTCTATAGAGTTGGCCGCTTGCAATAAGTTCAAAGTATTTTGTTATTTCCGACAAATTTATTGTCCCGCCCGGCAATGGCCCTGAGGGCCACCGACACACCCCGGAATTGCTCGCGAGCCAAACTGTCCGGCCAGATGAGCAGCACACTGACGAGCTTGCCACCGGGTGAGCCCAGCAGCAGGAGCAGGCTGTGCGGCCAGATAGTCGATCCGGGAAGCAATTGCAGCACATCTGCTTCGGCCGGTACTGCGCCCAAGCTCTGTTGTACCGTCAGGCGAATCTCGCCGAGTCCAGAAATATCAATCCTGCGCCGCATTTCCCCCTGTACCGATGCCCTCCATGCAAGTATTGCTGCCAAGGCGCAAGCCCCAGCACACAATGCCGGCAAAACGCTGGCCGCGCCAATGCCCGCAGCCCAGCGCCCGACGAGCGCAAGAGCCACGGCCAGATTGAGCGCGGCATAGCCCAGCAGAACCAGACGCAAGGAACGCGACGGCCTGATGCAGGCGGAAACCGCAATCGACATAATCAGTAGGAAAGGTGCTGCGGGGCGCCAGTGCGTGATGGTGCACTGGGCAAATCGGACCCCGGCGAGAGCCGCCGGCGTTTCATCGACGCCCACACTTGAGACAAGTGCGGACGCCGAAAGTTCATGCTGCGACGCGAAAATTTTTCCTGCGCGTCATTGCACCAAGGATTGTTTTAGCGACGCTGGGGGCTCAAACCTTGCCGAATGCCTTGCCAAATACCAGGGTGCCGTTGGTGCCACCGAAGCCGAACGAGTTCTTCACCGCGATGTCGATCTTCATCTCGCGCGCCGTGTTGGCGCAGAAGTCCAGGTCGCAGGCGGGATCCTGGTTGAAGATGTTGATCGTCGGCGGAGAGATCTGGTGATGCATCGCCAGCACGGTGAACACGGCTTCCAGGCCGCCGGCGCCGCCCAGCAGGTGGCCGGTCATCGACTTGGTCGAGTTGACCACCAGCTTGCCGGCGTGCGCGCCGAAGGTCTTCTTCAGTCCCTGCACTTCGGCCACATCGCCCTGCGGGGTCGAGGTACCGTGCGCGTTGACGTAATTGACCTGGTCGGCATTGATGCCGGCATTGGTCAGGGCCGACTGCATGCAGCGGCTCGCGCCACTGCCGTCTTCGACCGGCGCCGTCATGTGGTAGGCGTCGGCACTCATGCCGAAGCCCAGCAGTTCGGCATAGATCCTGGCGCCGCGCGCCTTGGCGTGTTCGTACTCTTCGAGCACCATCACGCCGGCACCCTCGCCCAGCACGAAGCCGTCGCGGTCGACGTCCCACGGACGCGAGGCGGTGGCCGGATCGTCGTTGCGCGAGGACAGCGCGCGTGCCGAGGCGAAACCGCCCAGGCCCAGCGGCGAAATGGTCGCTTCGGCGCCGCCGGCAATCATCACGTCGGCGTCGCCGTACTCGATCAGGCGGCCAGCCGCGCCGATGCTGTGCAGGCCGGTGGTGCAGGCCGTGACGATGGCCAGGTTCGGACCGCGCAAGCCGTACTTGATCGACAGGTTGCCCGAAATCATATTAATGATCGAGGCCGGCACGAAAAACGGCGAAATGCGGCGCGGGCCGCGCTTGGCATATTCTTCCTTGGTGTCTTCGATCAGCGGCAAGCCGCCGATGCCGGAACCGATGATCACGCCGATGCGGTCGGCATTATCTTCGGTGACGACCAGTCCGCAATCCTGCATTGCCTGGATACCCGCCGCCATGCCGTAATGGATAAACGTATCCATGTGGCGGGCATCCTTGGCAGGGATGTAATCCTCGATATTGAAACCCTTGACTTCGCCCGCGAAGTGGGTCGAAAAGGGCTGCGCATCAAACTTGGTGATGTTGGCAATGCCCGACTTGCCGGCCAGCGCCGCGCTCCACGTCTCGGCAACCGTGTTGCCGATTGGTGAAACGCAGCCCAGCCCGGTGATGACGACACGACGATTTCGTGAACGGCTCAAGCGATTCTCCCGAGAAAAATTGTAAAACTTAGGCCTTGACGTGCGCCGTAGCGTAGTCGATTGCCTGTTTCACGGTGGTGATCTTTTCAGCTTGTTCGTCAGGGATTTCCATTTCGAATTCGTCTTCCAGTGCCATCACCAGTTCGACGGTGTCGAGCGAATCCGCACCGAGGTCGTCAACGAACGAAGATTCGATTTTGATGTCTACTTCTGCAACGCCCAGTTGCTCAGCGACGATTTTTTTAACGCGTTGTTCGATATCCGACATGTTATGGCTCCATTGTGTGTGTTACGGAAAGTGCGCGCATTTTATCAGGTTTGCGCGGTGAAAAACTAATTTCGGTGTCTGCCGCAAATTCCACCGAACGTACTGCTAAATGACGAGAATTCCCTTTATCTGATCCGTGCGCAGGGCCGCAAATGGGATCAGGCCAGGCACGCAACATCAATTCATATACATTCCGCCGTTCACGTGCAGGGTCGTGCCCGTGATGTACGCCGCTTGCGGCCCCGCCAGGAAGGCGACGGCGTGGGCGATGTCTTCCGGCGCGCCCAGGCGCCCCAGCGGAATTTGCGTCAGCAAGCCGGTGTGCTGCTCGGCACTTAATGCCTTGGTCATATCGGTATCGATGAAGCCGGGAGCGATGCAGTTGACCGTGATGTTGCGGCTGCCGATCTCGCGCGCCAGCGCCCGGCTCATGCCGGCCACGCCGGCCTTGGCGGCCGCGTAATTCATCTGCCCCGCATTGCCGGCCGAACCGACCACCGAGGTGATGTTAATAATACGCCCATGCTTCGCTTTCATCATGCCGCGCAGGACGGCGCGCGACAGGCGCCCCACCGCCGACAGGTTGGTGGCGATGACGCTGTCCCATTCCTCGTCCTTCATGCGCATGGCCAGCTGGTCTTGCGTGATGCCGGCATTGTTGACCAGGATCGACAGGCTGCCGAAACCCTTTTGCACATCGTCGACGACGGCGCCGCAGGCGGCGGCATCGGTCACGTTCAGGACCGCGCCCTTGCCGCCGAATTCGGCCAGATAGGCGGAAATTGCCTCAGCGCCACTCTCGGTGGTGGCGGTGCCGACCACTGTCGCGCCCTGGCGGGCCAGTTCGAGTGCGATGGCCTTGCCGATGCCGCGCGACGCGCCCGTGACCAGGGCGACTTGATTTTCCAGTTTCATTGATGTCCTTTTGTTCTAATATGCTGCGATGCCTTGCGATACTGCGCCAACTGGCTTACGCCTGATTGAGGCTGCTCAATACGCGCTCCAGTGAAGCCTGGTCCACCAGCGCCTCGCCCACCAGTTGCGCATCGATGCGCTTGGCCATGCCGATCAGCACCTTGCTCGGCGCCGATTCGATCACCTGGGTGACGCCGCCGGCCGCCATCTTCTGCATGGTTTCGACCCAGCGCACCGCACCGGCCGCCTGGCGCACCAGCGCATCCTTGATCGCCTCGGGATCGTTCAGGATAGCCACGTCGACGTTGTTGATCAAGTCGATCCGCGGCGCCGCGAACGGCACATCCTTCAGATAGTCGCGCAGGCGGTCCGATGCCGGTTTCAGCAGCGAGGAATGGAACGGCGCCGACACCGCCAGCTTCATGGCGCGCTTGGCGCCCCTGGCCTTGGCCAGTTCGCAGGCGCGTTCGACGGCGCCATTGTGACCGGCGATCACGATCTGGGTCAGTTCGTTGAAATTCACCGCCTCGACCACGTCGGCCGAGTTGGCGGCGCCCGCTTCGGCGCAAATCGCGCGCACCTCGTCGGCCGCCAGGCCGAGGATGACGGCCATGCCGCCCTGCCCCACCGGCACCGCTTCCTGCATGGCCTGGGCGCGGAAGCGCACCAGCGGCACCGCATCCTTGAAGGCGATCACGCCGGCCGCCACCAGGGCCGAATATTCGCCCACGCTGTGGCCGGCCACCAGCGCCGGCACGGCGCCGCCGGCCGCGATCCAGGCACGGTAGACGGCGACCGAGGCGGTCAGCATGACAGGCTGGGTATTGGTGGTCAGGTCCAGGTCTTCCTTGGGACCGTCGGCGATCAGTTTGCCCAGGTCGAAGCCGAGCGCTTCGTTGGCTTCGGCAATGGTTTGCGCGACCACGGGGTTGCCGGCGAAGCCGCCCAGCATGCCGATGGCCTGCGAACCCTGGCCGGGAAATACGAACGCGAATTTACTCATGGAATGATGTCCTCCTGTTTTGTTTTTATGGCGGCATCCGCATCAAGGACTGGTGCGGGCAAGAATGAAAGAATCGGTGAAAGAAATGGCAAAGGAAATGGCGACGGTGCTGGCGGCGCTTCCGGGCGCCGCCGCTAACCAATCACATGCGCACCAGCACGGCGCCCCAGGTGAAGCCGCCGCCGACGCCTTCCATCATGACGTTGTCGCCCGCCTTGATGCGGCCGTCGCGCACGGCGATGTCGAGCGCCAGCGGAATCGAGGCGGCCGACGTATTGCCATGCTGGTCGACCGTGACCACCATTTTATCGAGCGGCAAGCCGAGCTTCTTCGCCGTGCTTTTCATGATGCGGATATTGGCCTGGTGCGGCACCAGCCAGTCGAGCTGGCCGGCGGTCATGTGCGCGTGTTCGAGCACCTCGTTGGCCACCTGCTCGAGCACGGTGACGGCCAGCTTGAACACCGCCGGGCCATCCATGTACAGGAAAGCGCTGCCGGCGATCGCGCCGCCGGCCAGGGTGCCCGGCACGCTGAGGATGTCGGAATGGCGTCCGTCGGCATGCAGTTTGCATGCCAGAATGCCCGGCTCTTCCGAGGCGGCCAGGACGATGGCGCCGGCGCCGTCGCCGAACAGCACGCAGGTGGTGCGGTCCTTGAAATCGAGGATGCGTGAAAACACTTCGGCGCCGATCACCAGCACGTTCTTGTGCGCGCCCGACTTGATGAAGGCGTCCGCCACCGACACCGCATACACGAAGCCGCTGCAGACGGCTTGCACGTCGAAGGCGGCGCTGTTGTTGTGCATGCCGAGCTTGCGCTGGACGATGCAGGCGGTGCTGGGAAAGCTGCCATGGAAATCGGGAGTCGAGCTGGCCACGATGACGAGGTCGATTTCCTCGGGATGCTTGCCGGCCATCTCGAGCGCCTTGCGGGCGGCGGCCACGGCCAGGTCCGACGACAGCTCGTCCGGCGCCGCGTAATGCCGGTTCGATATGCCGCTGCGTGAGACGATCCACTCGTCCGACGTTTCGATGCCCTTGGCCGCCAGTTGCTCGGTCAGGTCGCCGTTGGAGACGCGCTTGGCCGGCAGATAGCTGCCGGTGCCGATAATTTTGCTGTACAAGGTCATTGCTAGCCGTCCTACGAGTGGGTTATTCCTGGCACTTCCGGGTCAGGCGTACGGGGCATCAACTCGGCGATCATGGCCGAGAGCTGCTCCTGCACATTGTATTTTGCCGCGTCGAAGGCGCGTTTGATCGCCCACTCATACGAGTACGCATCGGCGCCGCCGTGGCTCTTGAACACCAGGCCGCGCAAACCGAGCAGGCTGGCACCGTTGTAGCGCGACGGATTGAAACGGTTGGAGAATTTCTTCAGGGCGCCACGTCCGACGATGGCCCCGAGCATGGTCAGCGGATTGCGCTTGAACTCGGTGGTCAGGGCATCCTTGACGAAGCGGCCCAGTCCCTCGGCCGCCTTGAGCGTGACGTTGCCGACGAAACCGTCGCACACCACGATGTCGGTGGTGCCCTTGAAAATATCGTTGCCTTCGACGTTGCCGTAGAAATTGAGGGCGCCGCGCTCATGGTCTTCGCGCAGCAGCTTGCCGGTGGCCTTGACCACTTCATTGCCCTTGATTTCCTCGGTGCCGACATTGAGCAGGCCGATGGTCGGGCGCTTGATGCCTTCCATGGCCGAGACCAGCACCGAACCCATGATGGCGAACTGGTGCAGGTGATGCGGCTCGCAGTCGACGTTCGCGCCCAGGTCCAGCATATAGGTCGGGCCGTCTTTCTGGTTGGGAAGGATCGAGCAGATGGCGGGACGGTCGACCCCGGCCATGGTCTTGAGCACATAGCGCGACACCGCCATCAGGGCGCCGGTATTGCCGGCCGACACGCAGGCCTGGGCCTTGCCGTCCTTGACCAGCTCGATCGCCACGCGCATCGACGAATCCTTCTTGCGGCGCAGGGCGATTTCGATGGGATCGTCCATCGTCACCACTTCGGACGCATGCAGGATGGACAGGCGCGGATGGCTGTCGGCTTTGTGTTTTTTGAGTTCTGCGCGCAACTCGTCCTGCAGGCCGACCAGAATCAATTCTGCTTCGGGTTCGCTGCTGAGGAAAGAGAGTGCTGCGGGGATAGTAACTGAGGGGCCATGATCGCCGCCCATGCAGTCAATGGAAATTTTAATTGTCATTTTGTGGATTCGTACCGCGACTCAACAGCGTGTGGCGGCAGGATGCGATCTGGAAGTGGGCGAGCGCCAAGCAGAGTCTGCGTAATTCGAAATGACGGTGTGCAAAGGTGGTTTGCAGCCGGTGACAAAGAAAAAGCGGTGCGACGCACAAAAAAGTCGTTGCACCGCTTTCATCTTACTCAAACTAAAACGTCGATTACTCGTCGTTTTTGGTTTTGAGAACTTTGCGACCACGGTAAAAGCCGTTAGGGCTGATGTGGTGACGCAGGTGCGTTTCACCGGTGGTTGGCTCGATGCCCAGTTGTGGCGCGACCAGGAAGTCGTGCGAACGGTGCATACCGCGCTTCGAAGGGGATTTCTTGTTTTGCTGAACTGCCATGATGACTCCTAATACATAAGTTCTAAAATTCTAACACAATCGATCAGCAAATACATGCGAATCGAGTATCCCAGCGGCAAAATTTCTTTACCGACATGTTTAACGCCGTCCTACCTTTACTACCAATGCCATACTCGACTACAACACGCGTTTGACACGTTCATTACACTTGCCTGTTCTGTATTTCAGCCGCCGTCAGATTCAGGCGGCCCGCCGCGCGCCGTTTCCGGCTACTCGGCCTTGAGGTTCTTGAGCCCCGCAAACGGCGATGGCTTGTCGGACTTGGCCGCGTCGAGCACCTTACTGTCCGGACACACCTCGTGCTTGGGCACTTGCGGCAGGGCCAGCAAGGCCTCGTCCTCGAACAGATCGCGCACATCGCATTCGCGGCTGCCGACGATGACGTCGATGCTCTCGTCGTTCAATACTTCCTCGATCTCGTCCGCCTGCTCGTCATCCTTGCCGAGCATCAGCACGGTGGACGAATCCATCTCGTAAGCGTACGGGGCCAGGCAACGCTGGCATACCAGCTGGACCGTGCCGGACACCGACAAGGTCATTTGCGGATAGCCCTGCTTGCTGGTCGACCCATCGATGGTCCAGGCGATCTGGCCCGACTGGTCGGCACAATCCTTGTTCAACCGGCTCATTTCAGCGACAGGCGTGACGCCCTCGCGATGGCCGTTGCTTCGACAAAACTCAAAAGCGTCGATGACAAAAGCACTCATTGCAGAAATTTTCCCCGGAAAACCTGCGATAATAACAGGCTTCTCGTTGTGGAGTCAAAGACTTAGCGCGATTATTTGGGCATGGACCCGCGCGCTGCTGCTGGCGCGACCACGCCGTGCCCGCCAGATGAATCCCGCTGCGCCCGCTAACAGGGACAGCCAACAGGACCAAGGTACGACATGATACCAACTTCCACCGCACCGCGGCTAATTCTTGCATCGAGTTCCGCGTACCGGCGCGAATTGCTCGAACGCCTGCGCCTGCCGTTCGACGTGCTGGTGCCCGATATCGATGAAACGCCCCTGCCCGGCGAATTGCCCGAAGCGACCGCGCTGCGCCTGGCGCGCGCCAAGGCCGAAGCGGTCGCGGCGCGCGCGCCGGGCAGTGTCGTCATCGGTTCCGACCAGGTCGCCACGCTCGACGGCGAGCAGATCGGCAAACCGGGCAACCACGCCAACGCCCTGGCCCAGCTGCGGACCATGCGCGGGCGGCGCGTGGTGTTCCACACGGCGCTGTGCCTGTGGGACGGCCGCAGCGGCACAGCCCAGGTGGAAAACGTGCAAACCTTCGTCACCGTGCGCGACCTGCCCGATGCCGAACTCGACGCCTACCTGCGCATCGAGCAACCCTACGACTGCGCCGGCAGCGCCAAGAACGAAGCGCTCGGCATTGCCATCCTGGAGCGCATCGACAGCACCGACCCGACCGCCCTCACCGGCCTGCCCCTGATCGCCCTGAGCGGCATGCTGCGCCAGGCCGGTTTTTCCTTCTTTCAACAGTGAGCACTGCACCAAGACCATGTCCGGCACTTTATATCTGATCCCCAACACCCTCGGCGCCGCCGACACGGCCACCGACGCGCTCGCGCACATCATTCCCGAGCAAGTCCAGGCGCTGACTGCGCGGCTCGACTATTTTGTCGCCGAAAACGCCAAGACCGCGCGCGGCTTCCTGAAACTGATTGCGCAGCGGCATCCATTAGCGAAAACATTGCAGGAAATCGAGATTGCTGAACTGAACGTGAACACCCCGGCGCAAGCGCTGGCCGGCCTGCTCGAACCGCTGCTGGCCGGGCGCGACGCCGGCCTCATTTCGGAAGCGGGCGTACCGGCGGTGGCCGACCCCGGCGCCGACCTGGTGCGCCTGGCGCACGAGCGCGGCATCCAGGTGCGCCCGCTGGTCGGTCCCTCCTCGCTGCTGCTGGCGGTGATGGCGAGCGGCTTGAACGGCCAGAGCTTCGCCTTCAACGGCTACCTGCCGACCGACGCGACCCTGCGCACCAAGCGCATCAAGGAACTGGAAACGCGTTCGCGCGCGGAAAAACAGACCCAGCTGCTGATCGAAACGCCCTACCGCAACGGCGCCATGCTCGAAGCCCTGGTCGGCGCCTGCCAGCCGGGCACGCTGATCTGCGTCGCGACCGACCTGAGCCTGCCGACCGAATCGATCCGCACCTTGAACGGCGGCAAATGGAAGTCGCTGCTGGCGGCTGGCAAGGCGCCCGACTTTCACAAGAAGCCGACCGTGTTTTTGCTGCTGGCATAATACGCAACAGGCGCGCCTGGCGCCTGGAAAAACGCCAGGTCGGCACAAGAAGCCAACGGTGAATGTGCCACTGGCATAGCCAGCACGCGACCCGGGATGGTCTCGCCTTTGGATGCGGGTGTTTCAGGCCACCAGCTCGTTCACCCAGCCGAAGGCGTCCATTTCGATCTCGCGCATGACCTTGGCACTGAGGCCGAGCGCCTTGAGCGACCTGGCCAGTTCCGGGCCGCGCCTGGGGTTTTCCAGCAGCTCGACCACGCGCAGCATGTCGCCGAGTATGCCTTCGCGTTCGAGCAGGGCGGCGCGCACTTCGTCGGCCACCACCACGGTGCCGAGAATATCCTGCATCGACATCGAAAACAGCGCATCCATCAGCGACATGATGCCCACCGTAAAACCGGTCTCGGCGCTGGCACCCTGCACTTTCTGCGTCATCAGTTCCATCAGCTTGCCGCGCGTGGTGGCCATCTGCAGCAGCGGCGAATTCAGTTCGACCGCCGCGCCCGGCTTGGCGTACAGCAGGATTTGCAGCCAGCGCTGCAATTGCTGGCGCCCGAGCACGTACAGCGCCTCGGTCAGCGAATCGATGCGCCCGCGCGCGCCGGCCGCCGGGGTATTGACCAGCCGCAGCAGGTTCAGGCTGATCAGGGCGTCGCGCTTGACGGCGCGCTCGATCTCGGCATTGTCGGCATCCGAATTGATCAGGTCGAGCAGGCGCAGGATGACCAGCTCCGACGGCGCGATTTTCTTGCCGCTCAAAATGGCCGGACGGGCGAAATAATAGCCCTGGAAATACTCGAAGCCGAGCGCCATGCACGTCTCGAATTCCTCGACCGTCTCGACCTTTTCGGCCAGCAGCTTCTTGTTGCGTCCGTTCAGGGCGGCCACCAGCGCCGGCAAGGCCTGCGCCGGCACGGCCTGCACATCGACCTTGATGATGTCGACCAGGTCGACCAGCTTGTGCACGTCCTCGGACTCGTCGACCACATCGTCGAGGGCGAACTTGAAGCCGAACTCCTTCAGTTCGCGCACGCGCGCGATCACGGCGGGCGTGGCCGGCACGGTTTCGAGGATTTCGAGGATGACCTTGTCGTGCGGCAGGAAGCGCACGAAGTCGCTCATGAGCACGATCTCGTCGACATTGACGAACGCCAGGCGTTCGCCGACCACCCTGGCCATGCCGAGCTGGGAAGCGTGCGAAATCACGGCCGCCGTGGCGGCAGCGTGATCGGTCACATTCGCGTCGCCACCGTTTGCGCTGCGAAACAACAGTTCAAAGGCAACCAGTCGCTGGTTGCGTCCGAGAATAGGCTGGCGCGCGAGGAAAAAATCGTCGGATGGCAGCGCCAGCTCGGCCACGGTATCAATAGGCATGGGGAATCCGGAAAACAGGGGGGGCGCCGACAGCGGCGCCCCCTGCGGTGACTATACTACGGTGGCAGACTTAAGGACGGCGCGGGCCGCTGTTGCGTGGACCGGTCGGACGCGCACTCTTGCCCGCCGCGCCGCCTTCGGCAGGCCGCGCACTCTTGCGCGTGACGCCAGCCTCGGTGGGGCGCGCGCTCTTGCCGGCCGCGGCAGCGGCAATGCTGGAGCGCTTGGCGACCGGCGTGCGTGGCGCGCCGCCAGCCGCGCCGGGCGTGCCGGCGGGCGCTTGCCCGGGCAGGCGCAGGCTGCCGGTACCGGCGGTCGGGCTGGCCTTGCGGGCGTTACCGACCGGCATGCGCACGGCGCCGTTGGCACCGGTGCGGCCGCTGGCGGTACCGGTCACCTGGGTGCCTTTTTCGATCACGTAGGTGGCGTCGGCATTCTTGCCCAGCACCTGCACCAGGTACGGCATGACCTGGCGCAAGGTCGGCTCCAGCGTGTACGGCGGGTTGAGAATGAACATGCCGCTGCTGTGCAGGCCGAAACCATCCGGCCCCGGGGTGGTGATGGTCAGGGTGACGTTGAGCCATTCCTTGGCCGCCAGGCGCTTGAGCTTGTCGGCGAACTGGCGCGATTCCATGCGCTGCAGCACCGGATACCAGATCGCGTAGATGCCCGACGGGAAACGCACCAGGGCATCGTCGAGCGCATCGCGCACCTTGCGGTAATCCTGCTTGTCTTCGTAGGGCGGATCGATCAGGACCAGGGCGCGCCGCGATGGCGGCGGCAGCAGGGTCTTGAGGGCGTGGAAACCATCGCCGCGCTCGATCAGCACGCGCCGGCCGCGCGCGCTCGGGCGCTCGCCCTGCGCTGCCGCGTGCGCTTCGACCTTGCGGAAGTTATCGGCCAGGATCTTGCTGTCGGCCGGATGCAGCTCGAACAGGCGCAGGCGGTCGTGCTCGCGCATGACCTTGTCGGCGCAATACGGCGAACCCGGGTAGTAGCGCATCTTGCCGCTCGGGTTCAGTTCCTTGATCAGGTTGACGTATTCGGCCAGCGGCTTGGGCAAGTCCTTGCGCTCCCACAGCGGGCCGATGCCGGTGTCGTATTCGGCGTTCTTGGACGCGTAACCGCCATCGAGCGCATACACGCCGGCACCGGAGTGGGTGTCGATATAGGTGTAGGCCGTGTCTTTCTGATTCATGTACTCGTGCAGCTGAATCTGCACGAAATGCTTCAGGACGTCGGCGTGATTACCCGCGTGAAAGGCGTGGCGGTAGCTCAACATAACGTGGGTATTCCATAAAAAAGGGGGATCTGAGCCGCCATTATCCTCTATAAAGACGGTTCGGACGCAAAAAGCGCGTAAATGCGCAACGCCCTCCCCCTTGACCGCGCGGCGTGGGCCTGGGGCGGACAAGGGGGAAGGCGCTGTGCGTTTCCACCCGTGGGGGCGCGGGATGGCCCGTTTCGGGACCATCCCGCTGGCGGCGCTCCTTGTGGAAGCGCCGCGGATCAATAGCGTTTAAGCTACTTTCTTTTCGTCGAAGAATTGTTCATCTTCGGTCGAACCATGCAGCGCGGTGGTCGAGCTCTGGTTCTGCTGGATGGTCTGGGTGACGGCGTCAAAATAGCCGGTACCGACTTCGCGCTGGTGCTTGACGGCCGTGAAGCCCTTGTCGGCGGCGGCGAATTCGGCTTCCTGCAGCTCGACGAAGGCCGACATCTGGCGACGCGCATAGCCGTGCGCCAGGTTGAACATGCCGTAGTTCAGGGCATGGAAGCCGGCCAGGGTGATGAACTGGAACTTGTAACCCATGGCGCCCAGTTCTTTCTGGAACTTGGCGATGGTGGCATCGTCCAGGTTCTTTTTCCAGTTGAACGATGGCGAGCAGTTGTAAGCGAGCATCTTGCCCGGGAACTTGGCGTGCACGGCATCGGCGAACTGCTTGGCGAAGGCCAGGTCCGGCTTGCCGGTTTCGCACCAGACCAGGTCGGCGAACGGCGCGTAGGCAATGGCGCGCGAAATGGCTTGCTCGATGCCCGGACGGACCTTGTAGAAGCCTTCGACGGTGCGCTCGCCGGTGCAGAATTCCCGGTCGTTGTCATCCACGTCGGAGGTCAAGAGGTCGGCCGCTTCGGCGTCGGTACGGGCGATCACCAGGGTCGAGGTGCCCATCACGTCGGCCGCCAGGCGCGCCGCGGTCAGCTTTTCGACCGCTTCACGGGTTGGCACCAGCACTTTGCCGCCCATGTGGCCGCATTTCTTGACCGACGCCAGCTGATCTTCGAAGTGAACGCCGGCGGCGCCCGCGTCGATCATCGACTTCATCAGTTCGTAGGCGTTCAGGACGCCGCCGAAACCGGCTTCGGCATCGGCGATGATCGGCGCGAAGTAATCGATGTCATCCTTGCCTTCGGACCACTGGATCTGGTCGGCGCGCTGGAAGGTGTTGTTGATGCGGCGTACGACCAGCGGCACCGAGTTGGCCGGGTACAGCGATTGGTCGGGATACATTTCGCCGGCCACGTTGGCGTCGCCTGCAACTTGCCAGCCGGACAGGTAGATGGCTTTCAGGCCAGCCTTGACCTGCTGCATGGCCTGGTTGCCGGTCATGGCGCCGAGGGCGTTGACGAAAGGCTCGTTATTGACCAGATCCCACAATTTTTCCGCGCCGCGCTTGGCCAGCGTGTGCTCGATCTTCAGCGAGCCGCGCAGACGCACCACGTCGGCTGCGGTGTAGTTACGTACAACACCTTTCCAGCGCGGGTTGGTGTCCCAATCTTTTTGCAGTTCTGCTACTTGCTGTTCACGAGTTGCCATGGTGTTCTCCTAATTGAAAGCCGAGTTAAGAAACGAAATCCGTTAGAGAAATCATAGACCGTTTTGCGCGCTGCAACAATACTCTTATATAAGACATATAACTAAATTTAAATCCTTAAAAATCAATAACTTGAAATTCATATCCCATGATGCGAAACGAAATTTCTCCAAATGGAAGAGCGCGGCGAGGCAAAACGATGGCACCATTTTGCATTGTGAAATGCAGTGCCCGCCTGATGAAATCCGGCAGCCTTTTTCCCGCCGGCCAATGGCCGGGCAGCGCACAAGGTCCCGCGCGCGCCGGCAATCGGCTGCAGAGTGTTGCACAGAAGACACACCGTGCTAGAATTCTCGCGAAAAATAACCGGAATCGGTCGAAAACACATGTCTCGCGTACTGTGCCGTAGGATAATGTGCCTTCAGGCAATCCTTAATCACTGCCGCACGACGCGCTCGGCGTCTCCAGGCAGTGTGCGAAGCGGTCCATGGCGGACAGTGCAGCTCCTACCAATAACACCCCTCATCCAATCCCGTTGCGCAGACGAGCGGGATGGTTGCCAGCTACAAAAGTCCGGCACGTCGTTTAGTGTCGGCCCAGCAATCGGTATCTTGATGTCCGATACGCTGGCCGATCTGCCACGTCAAGCAGACCTACATTACGAATGCATCTCATGAACCCAAAATTTACTCTTAATATTTTCCACAAAGTACTCATCACCCTGTTAGCGGTCACGCTGATCCCCCTGTGTACATTGTGGCTGGTCAGCGACAAGGCAGCGCAGCGCCAGCTGACCGCCAACGTGTCGCAAAACCTGGTGCTGACCATGAACACGGTTGCCAACGGCATTATTGGGTGGGATAACACCAACGTGCGCGCCATGACCCAGGCGAGCAGCCTGGACGACATGATTTCGATGAAGGCCGAGCGCCAGAATCCGATCCTGAGCGTCACCGGCACCGCCTACGAATGGTCGTACCTGATGTTTACGGTCCTGCCCGACGGCACCAACGTCGGCCGCAACGACGGCGGCGCCCTGACCCCTTACGGCGACCGCTCCTACTTCCAGCAAGTGATCAAGGGCGCGCCGGTCGGCCGCCAGGTCGTCATCGGCAAGACCAGCGGCAAGCCGGCGCTGATCCTGGCCACCCCGATCCGCGACGCCGGCTCCACGCTGGTCGGCGTGCTGGCCATGTCCATGTACCTGACCGATATTTCCAAGATCGTGACCGATATCCGCATCGGCGAAACCGGCCGCGCGATCCTGCTCGACGCCAGCAACAAGGTCATCGCCCACGGCGACGCCTCCAAGGTCCGTACCGCGCTGCAGGATTTCAGCGCCTATCCGGCACTGAAAGTGGCCGGCATCGCCAACGCGCCGGTCGTCTACACCTCCGAAGAGCGCCAGGTGATCGGCTTCATGCGTAAATTGCCGCAAGGCTGGACCTTGCTGGTTGAACAAGATTACGACGAAGCGTTCGCCACCATGAACCGGATGGAAAAGGATGCCCGCGTCCTGATCGGCGTCAGCGTGGCGCTCGTCATCGCCATCGCGATTTTCCTCGGCAAGGCCCTGACCCGTCCGATCAATGATTTGACCGCGATCGCGCGTCAGCTCAGCAACGGCGAACTGCAGGTCACGATCGCGCAAATCGACCGCGGCGATGAAATCGGCTCGCTGGCCCGCGCCATCGATCGACTCGGCGTAAGTATTCAGCTGGCAATGGATCGCCTGCGCAAAAAGGGGTAAAAAAAACAACGGGAAGGCGCTGATAACCCATGCTTTCGGTAAAGGCCGGTATAATAATGTGCTTACAAGCAACCTTAAGACACTGCCGAAGAGCGCGCCCCGATGTTTCCGGAAGATGGAGGCACGCTCCATCACGGACAGTGCAATCCTGCCAACAGTAAGCTCCGAATTTCCGATCCCGCCGCGCGCCAAGCGCACGGGATTGCCAGTTACAAAAGTCCGACACCAGTTAATGTCGGCCCAGCAATCGGTATCTTGATGTCCGACACGCTGGCCGATCTGCCACGTCAAGCAGACCTCTATTACGAAGGCGCAGCATGAACCCAAAATTTAGTTTGAATATTTTTCACAAGGTACTCATTACCTTGCTCGCAGTCACACTGATCCCCCTGTGCACCCTGTGGATCATCAGTGACCGGGCCGCGCAGCGCGAGCTGACCGACAACGTGTCGCAAAGCCTGGTCCTGACCATGGACACCGTGGCCAACGGCATCAACACGTGGGACGATACCAATCTGCACGCGATGAACCAGACCAGCCGCCTCGCGGACACGGTGTCGATGATTCCCGAGCGCCAGATCCCGATCCTGAAGGCGACCGGCAAAGCCTACGAATGGTCGTTCCTGATGTTTACGATCGCGCCCGACGGCTCGAACACGGCCCGTAACGATGGCGGCGCCCCGATCAATTACGGCGACCGTTCCTACTTCCAGTCCGTGATGAAGGGCCAGCCCGTCGGCCGCCAGGTCGCCATCAGCAAAACGACCGGCAAGCCGGCACTGATCGTGGCCACCCCGATCCGCGATGCCAACGCCGCCCTGGTCGGCGTACTGGCCATGTCGATGCACCTGAACGATATCTCCAAGATCGTGACCGATATCCGCATCGGCGACACCGGCCGCGCCATCCTGCTCGACGCCAGCAACAAGGTCATCGCCCACGGCGACGCCGCCAAGGTCCGTACCGCCCTGCAGGATTTCACCGCCTACCCGGCGCTCAAGGTGGCCGGCATCGCCGACGCGCCTGTCGTCTACACCGCGGAAGAGCGCAAAGTGATCGGTTTCATGCGCAAATTGCCGCAAGGCTGGACTTTGCTGGTTGAACAAGATTACGATGAAGCATACGCTACGATGCACAAGATGGAACGCGAAGCGCGCATCCTGATCGCCGCGGCCGTGGTCCTGGTCATCGGCGTCGCCATTTTCTTCGGCAAGGCACTGACCCGTCCGATCAACGAACTGACCGCGATTGCGCGTCAGCTCAGCAATGGCGAACTGCAAGTCAATATTCCGCAAACGGCCCGCGGCGATGAAATTGGCTCGCTGGCCCGTGCCATCGAACGTCTCGGCGTCAGCATCCAGCTGGCAATGGATCGCCTGCGTAAAAAGGTTTGATACCGATGAGAGGTTACTGATATGACACAACCGGAATTCTTGCCATTTATCGACGTGGTCGACCAGATCGCTGGCTTTTGCTCGCAGCGCGTCACCGGCACGGCGTTGCTGATCAGCGACGACAACCGCATGGCCCAGGTCCACCTGCAAGGCGGCAAGATCGTCTTCATCCTGTGCCGTGGCCGCCGCGGCCGCGACGGCCTGGCCATCATGCGCACCATGCAGAACGCGCGCCTGACCCTGGACAAGGCCGGCGTCGTCAATGCTGACGGACTGGACTGGCCGACCGAGATCGTGCTGGGCTACCTCGACGGTACCCTGGACGACTTGCCTGGCAGCGGCGTGCTGGGCGGTGCCGCACCGCGTCCTGCCGCCGCCGCGCCGCGCCCTGCCGCCACGCCGGGCCTCACGGCCGACATCAAGGCGACCTTGCAGCGCTGCCTGGTGAAGTATGTGGGACCGATGGCGGAAATCGTCTGCAGCGACCATTTCGACGGCGCCACCGACGTGCGCGCCGTGGTCATGGCCCTGGCCAAGGAAATTCCGAACGACGACCAGGCCGCCAAGTTCAAGGTCGACGTCGCCAAGGCGCTCGGTAGCGCCCCGTTCTAAGCGCCTGCCCCGGTAGGCCTGCTGCACGCCAGCCAATGGCGCAGCACACCAGATGAGGGCAGGTGCGACCGTCGCCGCCTTCATCGCCACCGGCGCAAAAAGCCGCGACACCGGTTTTTCCAGCCATGCGCGCGCTCGACCACCCGACGTCGGGCGCCAACTTCCCCCATCGGCACCGCTGATCCGCAAGCGCGCTTCCGCTTGCCCCGCAGGCGTGTCCAACAGTCGTGCCGGACCAGCGGCCACGCGGCAGCGGCCAGGGCGATCATGAGGCGCGACGCCGGCGAACTACACTGATTTGGGCGCTGCGCGCCGTCTCAGGCCGCCCGGGTGCGACAGGTAGTTGGGGTTGATCAGCGGTGCGGCGGCCGGGTCGGCGCTGGCCAGCGTGATGTCGCCCCGACTTTTGGGACGCAGGTCGCATACGTGCAGGGCATAGCCGTGGCCCAGCATGGTGTAGGCCGCGCTCGACAAGGTGTGCCCGTGATCGTCCAGGTGGGCGGGGGTAAAACGAAACTGCAAGTCGGGAATCGGCTGCGCCGGGCTGCTTTTGACGAAGCCGCCGCCCTCGGCCGCATGCGTGTATGTGGCCGATATCGGCAGCAACAGTTTCATGACAGGCGAACCGAGCGCCAGCTGGAACCCGGAAACGATCAACCAGTTGCAGCGCATTGAGATGAGTGCGTTCGAATTTGTCGATACGCGTTCAATTACGGAGAATGCGAATTTCAATGCGGCCTCGTATCAGGCCAGCTGGTAGCACTCGCGAGCGGCTACGCCTGTCTGGCCAGACAGGCGCCTCAGGACGTTTGCGCGCGGCGGCCCGGAGCTTACCGCGCGCAAGGTTTTCAAGCAGAATCTATCTGATTTCCCTCAGGCCAGCTTCTGCTGCGCCACCACGATGCCGTCGGCATCGGCATACAACCAGTCTCCCGGCTGCACCGCCACCCCGCTGACGCAGATGCGCACATTGCGTTCGCCCGCGCCCAGCTTGCTGCTTTTGCGCGGATGGGTGCCCAGCGCGCGCACGCCGATGGCGCAGGCATTGATTTCGTCGCTGTCGCGCACGCAGCCATCGACCACGATGCCGCTCCAGCCATTGTTTTGCGCCAGCAAGGCCAGCTGGCCGCCGACCAGCGCGCGGCGCAGGCTGGCGCCGCCGTCGATGACCAGCACATTGCCGTTGCCCGGCGCTTCGAGGGTGGCGCGCACCAGGGCATTGTCCTCGAACACCTTGAGGGTGGTGACGCTGCCGCAGAAGCGCAGCTGCTGCCCGTAATGCCTGAACAGCGGCGGCAGCACGGCCAGGCGGCCGTCTTCCAGCAGTTCAGGGTGGTCGTCGCACAGATCGGTGGTGGCAAAGCTCATGTCGGTTCGCTCGCAAAAGAAGTGGAAATGAGAACGATTTTAAGCCATTGCCGCGCGGCTTGTGTGAGTGGACTTTGACCGCGCCAGCCGGGTTCCGGTTCCCGTTCGGAAACGGCATCTGCGGCATGCGTGATGTGCCACAAGCGCGGCGCAAACAGGGCAGACGGGCGAGCGCTCCGGCGCGATAATCGGACCCTCTTTCTCGACAAGGGGGCACGCATGCTCAGCACGCTGTCACAGCTCCGGCGTTGGTGGGACATCGTCACCGCCATCGCCACATTGCCGCGCGCCCACCTGCAGTTCGACGCGGCCCTTGCGCCCGCCGAGGTGAACGCCGCCTACCGCAACTTCACGCGCCGCCATCCGCGCTACCGCATCATCGGCAACAAGACCATCGGGGCGGCCCTGGTCGACATCGGCCAGTTCGCCACGCCCGCGCACTACCGCGAATCGATCGGCGAACGCAACTGGGGCGGGTATTTCGCGCGCCGGGCGCAGGCGCGCGGCTACCGCTTTGCCAGCATCGAGCGCAACCGCTACGCCGACGACATCCATGCCATCAACCAGTCCATGCCCGAGCGCCAGGGCCGGCCCATGGCCGCCAGCTACCAGGAGCGCGCCACGCACTACACCGACCGCGCGCACTACCGCTACTACGGCGTGCTCGACAAGTCCGGCAAGCTGGTGGCGTATTGCGAGCTCGGTATCTACGGCAACTTTGCCCTGTTCTCGCGCCTGCTCGGCTACCGCAACAATGACGGCATCATGCACTTCATGATCGTCGACATCGTCAGCCTGCTGATCGCCGAACGCAAGGTGCGCTACGCCATGTACGACACCTGGTTCGGCGCCACCGACGGCTTGCGGCGCTTCAAGACGATCCTTGGCTTCAAGCCTTACCGGGTGCGCTACACCCTGCTCGCGGCGAACCGCGCGCACCCGGCCGGCCAGGGGCCGTGCGCCGGCTCAGGCCTGCTTGAGCTGCGGCGCGCGGCTGCTGCCGCCCACGGTCAGCGCGGTGCCGATCGCCAGCACCTGGAACAGGGCGATGCAGCCGAACACCCATGCCGGGTGGCCGCCATCCATCAGGGTGCCGAACAGAAGCGGGCCAAGCGCGAGTCCGCTGTCGAGGCCCGAATACACGATGCCGAACACGCGCCCGGTGGCGTTTTTCGGCGCCGCGGCGCGGATCAGTAAATCGCGCGAGGGACCGGCGACGCCTGCCGCCAGGCCGATGCCGCCCATCAGCACCACCGCCATCCAGCCCGGCACCACGGCCGCGCCCACCAGCAGCGCCATCAGCGCGGCGCAGATGAACGACATCGCGATCGTGCGGTCGTGGCGCTGGGCGCGCGCGGCCAGGAAGCCGCCCAGCACCATGCCGCCGGCCGAGGCCAGCATGTAGGCCGTGTAGGCGGTGGTGGCCGAAGCCAGCGAAATGCCGTACAGCGCCACCAGGCTGGCCGACGAAAAACTCTGGATGCCGCCCAAGGCAATGGCGGTCAGGAAAAAGAAGCCAAAGCTCATCCAGACGGCCGGCAGCTTCATGAAGGCGAACGAACTGTCCTGCGGCACGCCGGCCGCCCGCACCGGGGCGGGATCGGCGCGCAGATGAGCACGCTGGGCGAACAGCAGCGCCAGCGTGGCGAAGGGAATGGCGGCAGCCGACAGCAGCGCCACGCGCCAGCCGGCCAATGCGGCGATCCCGGCCAAGAACGCGGGCGCGGCCGCCCAGCCCAGGTTGCCGCTGATGCCGTGCATCGAAAAGGCATGGGCGATGCGTGCACGGCTGACGCGCTGGTTCAGCAAGGTGTAATCGGCCGGATGGAACACGGCATTGCCCAGGCCGGCCAGCATGGAACCGGCGGCCAGCATGGCGTAGGTTTGCGCGCCGGCCAGCACCAGGGCGGCCGTGCCGAGCAGCGCCAGCCCGCTGAACAGCACGCGGCGCGCGCCGACCCGGTCCACCACGAAGCCGGACAGGGCCTGGCCGATGCCGGAGACGACGAAAAACAGGGTCATCAGCAAGCCGAGCTGGGCATACGAGAGGCCGAAGCCGGGCTTTAACCACGGAAACAGGGCGGCCAGGATCAGGTGGTAAAAGTGCGATACGCCGTGGGCCAGCGAAACGAGCCCGATGACGCGCGCATCCTCGCGCAGGGTGGGTGTGTTCATGAAGCATCCTCGAATGGGCAAACCCCAGTGTAAGTAAAAAATCATCGACAGTTTTGAGACAGGAAGCCATACTTTGTCGCAAATCCGCCAATCACCCCCATGACCCTGACCATCCTGACCCATACCCGCTGGCAGCCGCCCGGACTCGAACCGACGCCGGCGCGCCCGGTGCGCGCCCTCGCCCGCGACCTCGACGTCACCCAGTGGCTCGACCCGCACCAGCATGCCTGGGGCCAGCTGACCTTTGCCCTGAGCGGCGTGCTGCGCGTGACCACGCCCGGCAGCACCTGGATCGTGCCGCCCCTGCGCGCGATCTGGATCGCGCCCAATGTGGTGCATGCCATCCACGTGCTCGAAACGGCCCGCCTGCGCCCGCTGTGCATCCTGGCCGCGCGCGCGCCGTTCGAGGGCGACGAATGCCGGGTCTTGAGCGTCTCGGTGCTGCTGCGCGAGCTGATCGTCGCGCTGGGCCAGACCGGGCCGGGGCCGCGCGAGCAATTGCTGGCCGAGCTGATCCTCGACGAATTGCCCGGCTCGGCCACGCGTCCCATGCGCGTGCCGCTGCCGCAGGACAAACGCCTGGGCGCCCTGTGCGCGGCCCTGATCGAGGACCCCGCCAGCCAGCTGACCTTGGGCCAGTGGGCGGCCCGGGTCGGCGCCTCCGAGCGCACCCTGACACGCCTGTTCGAGCGCGAGCTGGGCATGCCCTTCGGCCACTGGCGCCAGCAGGTGCGCCTGGCGCACGCCGCGCCGCTGATCGCACGCGGCATGCCGCTCTCGCAAGTGGCCGAAGAACTGGGCTATGCCAGCCAGTCGGCCTTTTCGGCGATGTTCAAGAAAACCTTCGGCAGCTCGCCGACCGCCTTTTTTGCCCACGACAATGCGCGCTGAACTGCGTAGTTACAAATAGTGTATTTCTTAGGGGTATTAAGCACGTATAGTGAGCGCTTCCCTGCTGTCCCAATTTGAGGAGTTCCCTGGTGGTTTTACTTATCGGTTTTGCGCTGCTCGTGTGCCTGGTCATCCTGTTCTACCGCGTCACGGATGCGCCGAAAGAGAGCGCCGCAGGCACCGCAAGCGCCGCCGGCTCGGCCAACCTGTCGGGCATCGGGGTGGCGTACCTCTCGAACGGCAAGCTGTTTTACCAGCCCGATGGCGGCGCGCTGCGCCAGTTGCACAGCCCCTACATCCAGGAGATCGAAGACCGCCTGGCGCGCAGCAACGAGCGCAATGCGTGGAAGAAAAACACCAGCTTTGAAGTGGCTGCCTACGGCCAGATGAAGCAGTTCGGCGACGCCGCCAACGCCATCCGCTATACCTCGGCCCAGTTCGACCAGCAGCAATCGATCCTGTATTTCCTCAGCGACGAAGGCATCGGCGGCCTGTTTTCCTTCGATCTGGAGACCGGCGTCGAAACCCGCATCGTGCACCGCCAAAACCTCGATTTGAGCGACCTGAACCTGAACCGCGAGACCGGCAGGCTGGTCTGCACCTCTTCGTCCAAGGACAGCATCACCAACATCGCCACCCTGGACGTGCAGGGCAACAACCTGCGCGAGCTGACCGGCGGCGACACGGCCGATTCCGCGCCCGCCTGGTGCGACGAGGACAGCATCGTCTATCAATCGGCCGGGCTGGCGCGCAACCAGGAAGGCATGATCGTCGCGCTCGGCCACAGCACCATCCAGAAGCTGGACCTGCGCTCGGGCAAGCTCGACACGGTGCTGGACGACGCCAACACCGACTTCCTGCATCCGCGCGTGACCCGCACGGGCGAGCTGCTGTTCATCCGCCGCCCGTACGACGTGCCGCAATACAGCAGCGGCAATATCCTGCTCGATACCGTCCTGTTCCCGCTCCGCCTGCTGCGCGCGGTGTTCCACTATCTGAATTTTTTCTCGATGATGTACAGCCGCAAGCCGCTCACCGGCGCCAGCGGACCGGCGGCCCAGGCCGACGTGAAGGCCATCATCCTCAAGGGCAAGCGCATCGATGCCGAAAAAGCCCTGCGCAGCGAAAGCACGGTGGCCGGCGTGCCTTCGCTGGTGCCGGCCAGCTGGCAACTGGTGCAGCGCAGCCGCCAGGGCGACGATCGCGTGCTGGCGAGCAATGTGGCGTCCTACGACATCACGCCGGCCGGCCAGATCCTTTACTCGAACGGCCGCGGCGTGTTTCTGCTGGGCGACGACGGCCGCTCGACCCTGGTGCTGAAAGGCGACCTTGTGGGCGACATCATCGCGCGTTGAGCCTGGCTGCCGGATCGAACACGGCGTCGAGTACCTGCGGCGAACAACGCTGCTCAAGCTGCAGCCTGCTTGAATGCTCGCTCCCGGCACGGGGATCGACCATGACCTTGTCGATGGAGATTAATCTGGCAGTGCGCAAATTGAACAACATGCTGACATGCTCTTCGATCTGGCGCTCCGCGTTTGCCTTCGGGGCTGCGAACTTGATGCCGAGATAATACGGCAGCGAACCATTTTCGTCGTGGTACCAGGAGGCTGTGGCGCTGAGGTGCGCCATTTGCCGCGATGGCAGGAGCGCGACGATGCAGGCCGGCAGCACGGTCATGTGCCCGCCAAGCCATAACGTCACCGCGCCGACAGGCGGCTTGCCTCCCGGGGCGGCGAACACCACCTCCAGCCGTGCAGGGCCGAATTCGGCCGGAATATCGGCCATCGCTCCTTGCGCGGAAACGGTGATGATACGATCTTTATGGGCGAGACAGGCACCGCTGCCTGTCATCAGTGCACCCAGCAATACAAGGTGGTTCAGTTTCAATTGGTGCTTTCTGTTTGGTACGTCAGGCCAGCTTGCGCGCGGCAATTGCCAGGTAGCGCGGGTCGCCGTAGACGAGCGACTCGCACCAGGCCGAATAGCACAGCTTGACGACATGCGCATCGGTGGCCCGCGCAGCTTGCGCCATGCAGGCGTGCCAGTCAATCTCCGCAACGGGCGCCGGCGCGGGCGCTGTGGATGGCTCCACGGTCAGGCTCGCAACCAGCACCGCTTCCCACAGATAGCGCAGCGCGCGCCGTGGCTCGCCCGCGTACGGCGCTACCACCCGGAAAGCATGGCATGCCGTGACGGTATGCAAGAGCGTGAAATCTTCCTGCGCATGGTAGGCCGCGAGCGCGAACTGCGCCACCTGCCGCAGGTCGAGCGTGGCCGGCTGGATCGCCGTGCCCGCCACGCCCGGATGGCGCGCCGCCTGGCGCATGCGGTCGATGATGATGCCGTCCCACGGTGCATGGCCAGCCACCGCGCGGGCCAGGCGCGCCGCTATGCCGGCCGGCGCCTCGTCCACCGCGTCCGGCGCCAGATCGAGCGCCGCATAGTCCATGACCCAGTACGCCAGCGCGGCGCAGGTTTCATCCACGTCGCCGGCATCGATGGCGTACGCGAGGCGGATCAGGCAATGAAAGGCCGACGCCGCCACGCCCGGCAACAGCCGCGGCACCCAGGCGCGCAGTACGGCGTCGAGGCCGTCGCGCCGCACACGCTCGTGGAAAAAACGTTCCAGGCCGCCGGCATTGCGCCCCTTGCCCAGCCAATCAAGCGCATCCGCAACCGCGCCGATGTCGCCATCGTGCGGCTGCAAGCGGCGCGCATTGACGTCGAATGCGCGCTCCATGGCCTCGGCCGGCGCGCCCATGCGCTCGAGCGCGATGAGCGTCATCGGCAAGTGATTGGCAAGCCGGTCGCCATACAGCGGCCCGTAGCGCCGGCTGCGCGTGAGCAAGTCCCGGCAGGTATTCGACAATGTCGCCATGCATGTTCTACACGTGGTTCGCCAGCCCGACAGACTACCACCGGCCGCCATCGTGCGCACGCCGTGAAAGCGCCGTGATCTCCCGCGCCCTTTCACCTGCTCGCGATCAATCCCGCGCGGCGGCAGCGATGCAAACTCGACAGGCCAGGGGCGCCGGCCCCACTCTTTCTAAGAGGTATTTCATGGTCACACGTAAAAAAAGCGGACCGTCCACCGACGGCGCAGGTTCCATCCTCAGCACCGTCGCGGGTCCCTCGGACCCGGCCCTGCCCGGCAGCCTGGGCACCACCAATCCCACCGCGGAGCGCTTGCTCGACAAGGCCGGCGGCGAAGCGGACCTGGCTGACGAACGCGCCTTCAACGCCACCAAGCCGCTCGAATACGGCGATGCGGCGCGCACGCCCCACACCGGCGAAGCGTATGCCTCATCGACGCCGCTGGCCACGGCCAGCACCAGCACCGAAAACGTCGCCTCGCCCAAGGTCGGCGCCGGCATTGCTCGCCTGGGCGATAACGCCCTGAACAGCTCACTGGACCGGGTGCGCGCCGACGATACCGAGCAGCGCCTCACCACCAACCAGGCCGTTCCCGTATCGAACAACCAGGACTCGCTCAAGATCGGCCTGCGCGGCCCGGTCGCGCTGGAAGACTTCGTCATGCGCGAAAAAATCACGCACTTCGACCACGAGCGCATCCCGGAACGCGTGGTGCACGCGCGCGGTTCGGCCGCGCACGGCTACTTCGAGTCCTACCAGGATCTGTGCCAGCTCACGCGCGCCGCGCCCTTTGCCCAGGCCGGCAAGCGCACCCCGGTATTCGTGCGCTTCTCCACCGCCACCGGCGAGCGCGGCTCGCCCGACACGGCGCGCGACGTGCGCGGCTTTGCCGTCAAGTTCTACACGGACGAAGGCAACTGGGACTTGGTGGCCAACAACATCCCGGTCTTCTTCATCCAGGACGCGATGAAGTTCCCCGACGTGGCCCACGCCCTCAAGCCCGAACCGCACCACGGCATGCCGCAAGCGTCCAGCGCGCACGACACATTCTGGGACTTCGCCTCGCTCAGTCCCGAAATCACCCACATGCTCATGTGGATCATGTCCGACCGCGCCATTCCGCGCAGCTACCGCATGATGCAAGGCTTCGGCGTGCATACCTTCAAGCTGATCAACGCCAATGGCGACGTGCGCCTGTGCAAATTTCACTGGACCCCGCTGCAGGGCACCCACTCGCTGGTGTGGGATGAAGCGTTCAAGCTGCGCGGCATCGATTCCGACTATCACCGGCGCGACCTGTGGGAAGCCATCGAGGCCGGCAACTTCCCCGAGTACGAACTGGGCCTGCAAATATTCACTGAAGAAGAGGCCGCCACCTTTCCCTTCGATATCCTCGACCCGACCAAGCTGATCCCCGAGGAATTGATCCCGGTATTCCCGGTCGGCAAACTGGTCCTGAACCGCAACCCGGACAATTTCTTTGCCGAAACCGAGCAAGTGGCGTTTTGCACGCAGCACATTGTTCCCGGCATCGACTTCACCAACGACCCGATCCTGCAAGGCCGCAACCATTCCTATCCGGATACCCAGATCACCCGCCTGGGCGGCCCCAACTTCCACGAAATCCCCATCAACGCGCCGCTGGCCGAGGTGCACAACAACCAGCGCGAAGGCTTCCACCGGCAGTCGGTCAACCGCGGCCGGGTGAATTACGAGCCCAACTCGCTGGCCGGCGGCTGCCCGTTCCAGGCTGGCCGCGCCGGCTTTGTCAGCGTGCCCGACGCCGTGGCCGGCAACAAGGTGCGCGGCAAGCCCGAACTGTTTGCCGACCACTACTCGCAAGCGCGCCTGTTCTGGATCAGCCAGAGTGCGCCCGAGCAAGCCCACATCATCGACGCCTTCCGCTTCGAGCTGACGCGCGTGGAAACGCTGGCGATCCGGGTGCGCATGGTGGCCGGGCTGGTCAATGTGGATGCGACCCTGGCGCGCGCCGTGGCGGCGGGCCTGGGCATCGCCGTGCCGCCGCCGCTGCCGCTGGCCACCACGCTGCCGCTGCCTGCGTATGCGCCCTCGCCCGCCCTCTCGCTGCTCAGCCGTCCGGGCGTGGCCGGCATCCGCACGCGCCAGGTGGCCATCCTGGTGGCGTCCGGCACGGATGGCGCAATGGTGCGCGCCATCTATACCGCCTTGCTGGAAGAAGGCGCCGTGCCGCGCCTGGTGGGCCAGCGGCTCGGCCAGGTCAGCTCGCTCGACGGCCAGCCCCTGCACGTGGAAATCACCTTCGAGGCCAGTCCCTCGGTCATGTACGACGCGATGGTGCTGCCCGGCGGGGAAGATGCCGCCATCGCCCTAGGGCGCGACCCGCGCGTGCTCGACTTCGTGCGCGAACAGTATCGCCACGGCAAGCCGATCCTTGCCATCGGTACCGGTGCCGACGTGCTGGCCCACGCCGCGATCCCTCAGAGCTTGCCCGACGGCTGCGACGATCCCGGCATCGTCAATGCCAACGCCGGCGTGACCGCGCAAGCGCTCAGTCAGTTCAAGACGGCGCTCGCGCGGCATCGCACTTTTGCAAGGGAAACCGATCCGCCGACCGTATAAGACACAGTGGGTGTGGTAAAGCCGGCCATGCGCCGGCTCTTTTTTTCCCTGCAAAATGGTGGCGTGATACGCGCTTTGTCCCTACGCTTTATGAAAAATGGTAGAAAAGTAGCGAAAGTCGATACCAAATCGCCGATCAGCACGTTCGCAGCCGGCCTGTCGCAGAACAAGAACACACGAATGCTTACAACCATCCATCGTGTTCTGCCGCGCGCCGGTGTATCATTGTTGCCTACAACCAAGATCGCCTTTTATTAACCAATTGCCTTGAAAAAAGGTAACGACGGAGAGCTGTTCGCGTGTTTACTTCAAGTTACGAAACAAATGTCGGCATTGGCGTTTTGATATTAGTGGTCCTCTACGTGGCTTACCGTGTCGTCGTGCACGTATTGCGCGAACGGGAAATCAAAGCGCTGCAACAGCGTGATGAACCGACCATGCTCGAGGATACCGATCAGGCCAAGGAATTCGCACGCATCCAGGCTGAGCAGGAAGCCGCCGAGGAAGCTGCACGGGTGGAAGCGGAACGCCTCGCCGCCGCCGAGCGCGCTGCGGCGGAGCAGGCAAAACTGGACCGTTTGGCCGGGCTGGAAAAAGAACGCCTGGAAGCCGAGCGCCTCGCGGCACTAGCCGAAGCGGAGCAGCGTGCCGCGGCCGCCGAAGCGGAACGCCTCGAAGCGGTCATCGAGGCCGCCCGCCTCGACCTGGAACGCCTTGCCGCTGCCGAGGAAGCCGAGCGCCGTGACGCCGAGCGCCGTGCGGTGATCGAAGCCGAACGCATCGAAGGCGAACGCATTGCTGCGGCCGAAGCGGCCCGCGTCGAGGCCGAGCGCATTGCCGCGGCCGAAGCCGCGCGCCTGGAAGCCGAGCGTGTTGCCGCCGCCGAAGCGGCCCGCCTGGAAGCCGAACGCGTTGCCGCCGCCGAAGCGGCGCGTCTGGAAGCCGAACGTATTGCCGCCGCCGACGCCGCGCGCCTGGAAGCGGAACGCCAGGCCGCCGAAGAAGCGGCGCGCCAGGAAGCGCAACGCCTTGCCGATGAGCATGCCGCACAGCTGGAAGCGAAACGCATCGCCGACGAGCATGCCGCGCAACTGGAAGCGCAACGCATCGCCGACGAACAGGCGGCGCAGCTGGAAGCGAAACGCCTGGCCGACGAACATGCCGCGCAGCTCGAAGCCGAACGCATCGCCGCGATTGAAGCGGCCGAGCGCGAAGCCAACCGCATCGCCGCCGAGGATGCAGCGCGGCGCGAAGCCGAGCGTCTTGCGGCCGAACAAGCCGAACGCCACGAAGCCGAGCGTCGTGCCGCCGAAGAAGCCGAACGCATCGAAGCCGAGCGTGTGGCTGCCGAAGAAGCCGCCCGCATCGAAGGCGACCGCCTTGCTGCCGAAGAGGCCGCCCGTCTCGAAGCACAGCGCCTCGCCGAGGCCGAGGCGGCGCGCCTGCAAGCCGAACTGGCCGCCAAGGCGGAAGCGGAACGCATTGCCGCTGAAGAAGCCGCCCGCCTTGAGGCAGAACGCGTCGCCGCCGAACAGGCTGCGCAAGCGCAGCGCTCCGCCGCCGCACGCCTGGCCGAGGAAGCAGCGGCCAAACAGCAGCAGCCTGCCGCTCCCGCCGCCCCGGTGGCCCCGGCACGCGTGATCGAGCCGAAAGCCGCGGCGGACACGGTCGTCATGATCGCGGACGACTCCAAGGTCGTGCGGGTGAAAACCAACCGCTTGCTGGTCAACAATCAGTTCCAGGTCGCGATGGCGGAAGATGGCCTCGATGCCATGAAACAGATCGCCGAGCGCATGCCCGACGTTTTGATCACCGACGTCGAAATGCCCGGCATGAATGGATTTGAACTGACCCGGCACGTGCGCGAGAACCCGCTGACGGCGCACATTCCCGTGATCATGATCAGTGCCGAGGAAAGCTACCAGACCAAGGCCGCTGACGCCGGTGTCGATGTCTTGCTCGGCAAGCCGTATTCGGATACGGTCATGATCGACCACATCCAGCGCTTCATGCGCCAGGGCCGCACCTGATCCTGCGCTAGACCCGGGGCCTGGCCCCGCTCAAAAACCGTCCTTCCTGCGACTGCGGGAAGGGCGGTTTTTTGTTTTCCGGGCGCGCCATTGCCTGCGGTTCACCTACACCCTCCCTCACTCAGTGACTGTCGGAAATCTTTACAGTTGAACTGTCAAATCCTCCCTTGTCCAAAATTTAATCTTTAGTAACAAGGGCTTAACATTCTGGCGCGAAACTTGCTCTTTAGCATACGTTTTTGAGAAAAATTCACTCACGCAATGCTTCTCAGCATGAAGCGTGATGAAAAATATATTAATAGTCTGATTTTAATCAGCGACACCTTGAAAAGCGGAAATGAAAACTTTAAAACGTTTACTGAAGATCGCGCCGGTCCTCCTGTGCGCTTACGCGGGCTCGGCCCAGGCACTCGTCATCAACTTCACCCCGGCGCCCGGCATGGATCCGCTGGCGCTGGCCGGCTTCCAGGCCGCTGCCACGCGCTGGACCAACGTGCTGCATGACAACGTCCAGGTCAACCTGAACATCGGCTTCATGGAGCTCGAGCCGGGCGTGCTCGGCTCGACCGGCTCGACCCGGGAACTGTTCAGCTACGATGACTACCGCAAGGCACTCGCCAAGGATGCCTGGAGCATCAGCGACAAGACCGCCGTAGCGAACCTGTCGAAAAGCAGCTGCCTGAATGTGATCATGAACGGCACCGGCACCAACCCGTCGGGCATCGGCAGCGCCACGCCCTTCCTGGACGATAACTGCGACGATAACAACAGCAACATCCGCATGACCCGCGCCAACGCGCGCGCGCTCGGCCTGGCCGGCGCCAAGGATGACGTTTCGGACGGCGAAATCAATTTCAGCAGCCTGTTCAACTGGGACTTCGATCCGAGCAATGGCGTCGACGGCACGGCGTACGACTTCATCGGCGTGGCCGCGCACGAAATCGGCCACGCGCTCGGCTTCATCAGCGGCGTCGACGTGCTCGATTACAACCTCACCGGCGACTATGCCGACGCGGAATTCACCTTCATCTCCCCGGGCGACCTGTATCGCTGTTCGGACCACAGCAAGAAAAAAGCGGCGGACCTGGACTGGTCGGCCGACACGCGCACCAAGTTCTTCTCGCTCGATAAATGCCAGAACAAGCTGGCGACCTTCTCCACCGGCGCGACCCATGGCGACGGCCAGCAGGCCAGCCACTGGCAGGATGAATTGCATCTGGGCCTGCTCGACCCGACCGCGGACCGTGGCGAAAAGCTCGGCCTGTCGCCGCTGGACGTGCAGTATTTTGACGTGATCGGCTGGAACGTGGTTCCCGAGCCGGGCGCGATTGCGCTCTTCATGCTTGGCCTGGCTGGCCTGGCAGGCGTACGCCGCAAGCGTTGATCCAACGTGGCGCAGACGGGCTGCGTGCCCGCCTGCGCCAGTCTGACTGCCCGAAGCGTGCTTACTCGAAGGTCAGACTGCCGTTCCTGACCCGCACCGGGATCTGGTCCTTCGGTCCGAAACGTCCCGACAAAATCAGCTTCGACAGCGGATTTTCGATCTGCTGCTGGATGGCGCGCTTGAGCGGCCGCGCGCCATACACCGGGTCGTAGCCCGCCTCCGCGATCTTCTGCAAGGCTTCTTCCGAGATATCGAGCGTCATCTCCATCTTCGCCAGGCGCTGTTCCAGGTGCTTGAGCTGGATCTTGGCGATCGCGCCGATGTTCTTCTCGTCGAGCGCATGGAACACCACGATCTCGTCGATCCGGTTGATGAACTCCGGCCGGAAGTGCGAACGCACCTCGGCCATCACCGCCAGCTTGACCACGCCCGGATCGTCGCTGTCCATCGACTGGATCTTGTGCGAGCCCAGGTTCGAGGTCATCACGATCACCGTGTTCTTGAAGTCCACCGTGCGTCCCTGGCCGTCGGTCATGCGGCCGTCGTCGAGCACCTGCAGCAGCACGTTGAAGACATCGCTGTGCGCCTTTTCGACTTCATCGAGCAGGATCACGCTGTACGGCTTGCGCCGTACGGCTTCGGTCAGGTAACCGCCTTCGTCGTAGCCCACGTAGCCTGGCGGCGCGCCGATCAGGCGGGCCACCGAATGCTTCTCCATGAATTCGCTCATGTCGATGCGGATCATCGACTCCTCGGTATCGAACAGGAAGCCCGCCAGCGCCTTGCACAACTCGGTCTTGCCCACGCCCGTGGGGCCCAGGAACATGAAGGAGCCGTACGGACGGTTCGGGTCCGACAG
>NZ_JAVCWM010000044.1:0-29964 GCF_030846495.1 Massilia scottii
CAATGTTCTCGTCGTCTTGTCGAGGCGTGCATCCCCAAGGTTCAGTCCTGCAAAAGACCCGCCCGCTTATGTGCGCGTCGCAAGTTGCACACCGTTGATTCGAGCCCGTTTGCGGAACCGAAGCGGTCTCAGTAACGATCTCGCTGATGCGGCTATTGAAGCGCTCGACCATGCTGTTGGTTGATTTGCGGATGGCTTGGCGGAATGAGCAGTGCTCATCTTAAGCTGTTTGTACAGGAGCGACGACCGTCGTGAACGCTTGATTTTATCAGGACACTCCATCGCCGTTGCCGCAATCCACCGAGCCGGGAAGTTGAGCTTGCGTTGATCTCCGGCGTAGCGTTCTCCCGTTGGTGGTAAAGTATCGCTCACGCCGAACCAATTCCCATAGCGATGGACTACCAGCAACTCATCACGCAGCGGCGCACGCACCCCGCATGGCGCTTGCTTGCCGCCGATAATGCCGCGATGATTGCGAGCTTCCTGCACGCGAGCTTCATCGCGCCCAACCAGCGCACCATCGGCCGCCAGCAATTGGCCTCGCAATTGGACGACCACCTCTACACCCTGCACCAAAGCGCCGGCGAAATCCTGTTCCCGAAGGCGGCCACCGCCTATCTCGACGACTGGGCATCGGACGAACGCGGCTGGCTGCGCAAATACTACCCGCCCGGCGACGATGAAGCCCACTACGACCTGGCCTCGGCCACCGAACAGGCCCTCGAATGGCTCAAGAACCTGGGCCAGCGCACCTTCATCGGCACCGAATCGCGCCTGATGACGGTATTCGACCTGCTGCACCAGATCGTCGACGGCAGCGAACTCGATCCGCGCGCCCGCATCGCCGAACTCAAACGCCGCAAGGCCGACATCGACGCCGAAATCGCCGACATCAGCGCCGGCAAATTCGCCCTGATGGACCCGACCCAGGTGCGCGAGCGCTTCCTGCAAATGGCCGCCACCGCGCGCGACCTGCTGTCGGACTTCCGCGCGGTCGACACCAACTTCCGCACGCTCGACCGCCAGGTGCGCGAACACATCGCCACCTGGGACGGCAGCAAGGGCGAACTGCTGCAAGCGATCTTCGGCCAGCGCGACCTGATCGCCGACACCGACGAAGGACGCAGCTTCCGCGCCTTCTGGGACCTGTTGATGTCGCCCTCGCGCCAGGACGAACTCACAAGCCTGCTCGACGCCGTGCTCAAACTCGGCCCGGTCCAGGAACTGCATCCGGACGGCCGCCTCCAGCGCATCCACTACGACTGGCTCGAAGCCGGCGAAGTCACCCAGCGCACCGTCGCGCGCCTGTCCGAACAGCTGCGGCGCTACCTTGACGACCAGGCCTGGCTGGAAAACCGCCGCATCATGCAGCTGATCCGCGACATCGAACAGAAAGCGCTATCCCTGCGCGGCCAGGTCGACGAACGCGCCTTCATGGAGATCGATGACGCCGCGCCCGCAGTCGCCCTGTCGATGGACCGCATCCTGTACAATCCGCCGTTCAAGCCGAAGATCACGCAGCAAATCATCAGCGACGATGGCGTCGAGATCGCGTCCGACGCGCTGTTCGAGCAAATCTACGTGGACCAGCTGCGCCTCATGTCGAACATCCGGCGCGCCCTCCAGACCCGCAAGCAGGTCTCGCTCGGCACCCTGGCGCGCGAGTATCCGATCGAGCAGGGCCTGGCCGAACTGGCCACCTACCTCAAGCTGGCCACGCAAGACATGCATGCCGCCATCGACGACGACCAGTCCGAAACGGTCGACTGGCTTGATGACAGCGGCCGTCGGCGCCAGGCCACGCTCCCCCTTATCATTTACGCGGCATGAATCCTGAACCGACCACCCCCAACGATCAAAACCGCCTCGGCCAATTGCTGGTAGCGCTGTTCCAGGGCGTGCTGTACCGCGACACCGACAGCGCCCTGTGGCAGCCGCTGATGGACTTGCAGGCGCGCGTGCGCGACTACGCCGCCACGATCGGCCTCGAACTCATTCTCGACGAAGCCGAAGGCTACGCCTACCTGCGCCAGCGCCCTGCCGTGGTGGGCGAACCCGAGCTGCCACGCCTGATCCAGCGGCGCCAGCTCAGTTACCCGGTCAGCCTGATCCTGGCCCTGCTGCGCAAGAAGCTGGCCGAATTCGACGCCACTGGCGGCGACACCCGCCTCGTCATCGACCGCGACCAGATCGCCGAACAGGTACGCCTGTTCCTGCCGCAGACCGGCAACGAAGCGCGCCTGCTCGACCGCATGGACGCGCATCTGAACAAGGTCGTGGAACTGGGCTTTTTGCACCGGCTGCGCGGGCAGGACAACCAGTTCGAAGTGCGGCGCATCCTCAAGGCGTTTGTGGATGCCCAATGGCTGGCCGACTTCGAACAGCGCCTTTCGGGCTACGCGGCCCACGCCGCCAGCGGCGAGGAGGAAGCGTGACCCAAATTCCCGTGGTCGACATCCCCGCGGCCGATGGCGGCGATCCGGCAATCGAGCGCGCCGGCTTTCGCCTGCGGCACTTCGAGGTATTCAACTGGGGCACCTTCCACGAACGCGTCTGGCGCCTGCACCCGGGCGGCGACAACATGCTGCTGACCGGCGACATCGGCTCCGGAAAATCGACGCTGGTCGACGCCATCACGACGCTGCTGCTGCCGGCCCAGAAGATCGCCTACAACAAGGCGGCCGGCGCCGACGCGCGCGAACGCAGTCTGCGCACTTACGTCATGGGTAACTACAAGTCCGAGCGCGGCGACAGCGGCCTGACCGCGCGCGCCGTCGCCCTGCGCGACCACAACAGCTATTCCGTGATCCTCGGCGTCTTCCACAACGAAGGCTTCGACCAGACCGTCACCCTGGCGCAGGTCTTCTGGTTCAAGAACCCGCACGGCCAGCCCGAACGCTTCTACGTCGTCGCCGATGGCGCGCTGTCGGTGGCCGAGCACTTCGCCGGCTTCGGCAGCGACATCGCGCAGCTGCGCAAGCGCTTGCGCGCGCTGCCCGGCGTCACCCTGCACGACAGTTTCCCGCCGTACGGCGCCGACTTCCGGCGCCGCTTCGGCATCGCCAGCGAACAGGCGATGGACCTGTTCCACCAGACCGTGTCGATGAAATCGGTCGGCAATCTGACCGACTTCGTGCGCGACCACATGCTCGAAGCGTTTCCGGTCGAAGCGCGCATCGCCGCCCTGATCGCCCACTTCGACGACCTCAATCGCGCGCATGAGGCGGTCCTCAAGGCCAAGCTCCAGATCGACCAGCTCACGCCCCTGGTCGGCGACTGCGACCGCCACGAAACGCTGCAAGAACAGGTGCTCCAGCTGCGCGGCTGCCGCGAAGCGCTGCGCCCGTGGTTCGCGCATCTGAAAGGCGAGCTGCTGGAAAAGCGCATCGGCCTGCTGCAATCGGAGCTCGACAAACTGGCCGGGCGCCTGGCGCGCCTGCAGGAAGAGAAACGCAGCCAGATGCTGCGGCGCGACGACATGACCCAGGCCATCGCGGCCAACGGCGGCAACCGCATCGAGCAAATCCGCGCTGAAATCGCGCGCCTGCAAACCACGCGCGAGGAACGCACGCGCCGCTCGAACCAGTACGACGCGCTGGCGGCGGCCGTCGGCCTGCCCGGCGCGGCCGAGGCGAGCATGTTCGACGCCAACCGGCGCGCCATCGACGACGGCAAAGCCGGCTGCACCGCGCGCCGCGACGACGCGCAAAACCAGCTGATGGTCGCGGGCGTGAGCCTGCACGAACTGCGCGACCAGCACGGCGCTATCACCACCGAACTCGATTCGCTGCGCCAGCGCCGCTCCAACATCACCAGCCAGATGCTGGCCGTGCGCGCCGCCCTGTGCGACGCGCTGCGCATCGCACCGGAAGACTTGCCGTTCATCGGCGAGTTAATCCAGGTGCGCGAGGAGGAGCGCGCATGGGAAGGTGCCGCCGAACGCATGCTGCACAGCTTCGGCCTGTCGCTGCTGGTGCCCGAAACGCACTACGGACAGGTGGCGGCCTGGGTCGATGCGACCAATCTTGGCAACCGGCTGGTGTATTTCCGGGTGCGCGCCAATGTCAGCGCCGACCATCACGGCCTGCACCCCGACGCATTGGCGCGCAAGCTCGCCATCAAGCCCGATTCGCCCTTCTACGGCTGGATCGACGCCGAACTGGCGCGCCGCTACGACCACGCCTGCTGCGAAACGCTCGACCAGTTCCGCCGCGAAAAGCGTGCCATCACCCGCAACGGCCAGATCAAGGCCGGCGGCGAGCGCCACGAAAAGGATGACCGCCACCGGATCGACGACCGTTCGCGCTACGTGCTGGGATGGTCGAACCAGGGCAAGATCGCCGCGCTGGCAAAGCAGGAGCGCGACCTCTCCACGCGCATACAGGCGCATGCAGCCAAAATCCAGTCGGTGAGGTCCGATATCGCGCGCCAGGAAGCGCTGCTGGATAACTGGGGCAAGCTGTCCATGTTCTCGGATTTCAGCGACCTCGATTGGAAGCCGCTGCTCTCCGCCATCGACGCGCTCGAACGCGAACAGGAAGCGTTGGCCGCATCGTCCGACATCCTGCGCACTTTGCAGCAGCAGCTCGCCGAGCTGACCGTGGCCCAAGCCGACACGGACGCACAGGCGCACAGCGCCACCGCCGATCACGCAAAGACCATCGAAAAGCTGGAGGTGGCCGGCGCCGCTCTGAACGACTGCGCCACCCTGCTCGATGCAACGCCAGAGCAATCGCGCGCCACGTTTTTTCCGCAGCTCGATGCGCTGCGCGCCGAGGTGCTGGGCGAGCATACGCTTACGGTCGAATCGTGCGAGAACCGCGAGAAAGAGCTGCGTCAGGAACTGCAGAACCGGATCGATGCAGAAGAGAAGAAAATCAGCCGCCTGCGCGACGCCATCATCCGCGCCATGCAAGACTACACGCGGGCCTGGCCGCTCGACGCGCGCGAGGTCGACGTGAGCATCGACGCCGCCGCCGAGTTCCGCAAGATGCTGGCGGTGCTGCAGGCCGACGACCTGCCGCGTTTCGCCGGCCGCTTCAAGGAACTCCTCAACGAAAACACTATCCGCGAGATCGCCGGCTTCCAGTCGCAGCTCAAGCGCGAGCGCGAAACCATCCGCGAGCGCATCGATACCATCAACGGTTCGCTGCACCAGATCGACTACAACCCGAACCGCTACATCGCGCTCGAAGCGGAAAACAATCTCGATGCCGACCTGCGCGACTTCCAGCAAGACCTGCGCAGCTGCACCGAAGGCGCCCTGACCGGATCGGCCGACGAGGAATATTCGGAAGCGAAATTCTTGCAGGTCAAGCGCATCATCGAGCGCTTTCGCGGACGCGAAGGCAGTGCCGAAATGGACCGGCGCTGGACGCGCAAGGTCACCGATGTGCGCAACTGGTTCGTGTTCTCCGCATCCGAACGCTGGCGCGAGGATGGCCGCGAGCACGAACACTACACCGACGCCGGCGGCAAATCGGGGGGCCAGAAAGAGAAGCTGGCCTACACCGTGCTGGCGGCCAGCCTGGCTTACCAGTTCGGGCTGGAGTGGGGCGTGGTCCGTTCGCGCTCCTTCCGTTTCGTTGTCATCGACGAGGCTTTCGGGCGCGGCTCCGACGAATCGGCGCGCTACGGCCTGGAACTGTTCAAGCGCATGAACCTGCAACTGCTGATCGTCACGCCGCTGCAAAAAATCCACATCATCGAGCCATACGTGTCCGGCCTGGGCTTCGTGCACAGCGAAGAAGGGCGCCAGTCGATGCTGCGCTTCCTGACGATCGAACAATATCAGGCCGAGCGCAGCGCGCGTGCCGCATGAGCGCCGCGCCATCCTGGTCGAGCGCGGCCGCGATCCGCGCCCAGGTGCAGCGGCTCTGGGACGATGGCCGCCTGCTCGCCGCGCGCGTGCGCGGTGAAGCCCTGTTCCCGCTCGAACTGCGTTTGCGCCAGCCCACGGTGGCGCAAACGGGCGAGCGCTTCGACGAGGTGCGCGCATGGATCAGGGAACTCGACGCCGGCAGCAAAACGGCGCGCGGCTACGGCTACCGGATCGTCTGGCGTGAGATCAATCACCGCCAGCTCGGGCGCAACCGCATCCCCGACAGCGTGCTGTTCGAGAGCGAAGAAGATGCCCTGCGCCTGATCGGACGCCAGGCCGAGGCACGCCGTGTCGACCAGCTTGCCGCGGCGACCGTCAGCGTGTTTCCGCAACTGGCCGACTGGCTCGCGCGGCGCGCGCTCGTGGTGCTGGAGCAAAGCGAGGCGTGGGCGCGCATCCTGGCGATCCTGGAATGGTTCGCCGCTCATCCACGTCCCGTCTTGTACCTGCGCCAGCTCGATATTGCGGGCGTCGACAGCAAATTTATCGAAACGCGCAAGGCTTTGCTCACCGAATTGCTCGACCTGGTGCTGCCGGCCGGCGCCATCGATACCCGGGCCATTGGCACGCGCCAGTTCGAGGCGCGCTACGGGCTGCTAAGCAAGCCTGCGCTGCTGCGCTTTCGCCTGCTCGATCCGGCGCACCACATCGGCGGCCTGTCGGACCTCGCCGTGCCGCTGGCCCAGTTCGCGGCGCTGCAAACGGGTGTGCATCGCGTCTTCATTACAGAGAATGAAATCAACGGTCTCGCGTTTCCCCCGGTGCCCGATGCCATGGTGATTTTTGGCGGCGGTTACGGGGCCGAGCGGCTCGCCGATGTGCCCTGGCTGGCCACGCGCGCGGTATATTACTGGGGCGATATCGACACGCACGGCTTTGCCATCCTGGACCGCTTGCGCGCCAGCGTTCCCCACGCGCGCTCGATCCTGATGGATAGCGCGACCCTGATGGCGCACCGCGCGCTGTGGGGCGCGGAAGACCAGGACAAGCGCTTCAGCGGGCAGCCGGCACGGCTCGATCCCGACGAGCGGGCGCTGTTCGACGCCCTGCGCGACGATGTGTTTGGCGAGCGAATCCGGATGGAGCAGGAGCGCCTGTCGTACGGCTGGCTGCAGCAAACCCTGGCCGCGCTCATCGTATCGGACGCGCCATGATCATCGGACGCGATCATTTTTTTGCGCGATCACGGTTGTAAATTTGGATCTTGAGAGAATTGATCTTTTTGTCAAACCGGATGATGCGGATAGGGCTTTTCGTGGCGAGTGGCTGATATCGACATCGACATCGACATCGGGAAAATCAGATTATTTGCGGCGGCGGCGAGGTGATGCGCCGGAAGTGCTTACCCACCCAATACCGCCGCGCGGCCCAGCGCATCGGCCGGCGCCTGGATCGTCGCATGCGCCACCGCCATGCGCAGCATGGTCGGCGTCACATATGCGCGGTGGGTGCGGTCGATCGCCCACATATAAAAGCGTCCGAACAGGTTCTTGCAGCGCACCCGCGACCCCAGGCTGAACTCCACCTGCCCACCCTTGACGATGCGCGCCGCCACGCAGGAGCGGAACGACAGATGCTTGTCGTCGGCGCCCAGCACCACTTGCGCGCGCGTATTATGCTCGTCCGTGCTTTGCTCGAGCACCGGAAAACGGTTGGCGAACAGCCGGCTCTTGTCCGGCGAGAGCAGCGACGACACGGGACAGCCCAGCGACGAAGTCCGCAATCCCATCGGCCGTACCAGCACATTGCGCACGGCCATCATGCGCGTGACGCCGCGCGGCGGATTTTCCATGAACCCATCGAGCAGGCGACTGAGCAACGCGGTCGCATTCGTCTCCTGGAAGTTCGACAGCGGCATGGTCAGGGTAAACGTATCTTCATGATGAAACGGCGTGCCCTCGAATTGTTTAAGCAGCAACGATCCGTCCGGCGTGGCGTCCAGCTCGCGCACGTCGGTGCCGTCACCGTGATGCGACACAAAGCCCTTCGAGCGGCGCCATGCGCCCCATTTGCCGAGAATCGTGCCGACGGTGCCGCGCGCCGTGTAGCACATCGCGCGTTGCAAGGTGCCAGGCGGCGCTTCCAGCGACAGGTCGACAGTGGCAACTTGTCCCTTGGCCATTGCCGCGTCGAGCAAATCGGCCACTTCTTGCGGCAGCAACGAGGTCAGCGACGGAATACTGGCTTCATTCGCCAGCACCTGCTGCCGCAAATGCTCAGGCAAGTCGCCGCCAAGCTCGTTGGTGTGGCAGGACAGCGCGAAAAACACGGGATGCGGGCTGTTGCGCGTCAGCGGCGCGAACTGGTGCCAGGTCTCGCCGCCGAAGCGCACGGTGAACATGCAGTCCGGTGGGATATTGATGCATTGAAGAGCGCGCAAGAAACTTTGCGGGTCTTCATCGATCTGCGCCGTGGACGCGCTGGAAAAGCGCAACTGCGCGCCGCCGCTGCCTGAAATGGCGGTGAAAATGCGATGCCCGGCGTGCCGGTGGAAAGGGTGCCCCTTGGGGCCGACAACGAAGGAATACAGCGAGGTCGGATCGCCTTTATCGAAATCGGTGCCGCCCAGCTTGGCCGATGGCTCATCGAGCTCGTCGACAAACTCCTTGTGCTGCTGTTGTCGCGCCGATACGCTGGCAAACAAATGATTACCCGAGCCATGTACCAGTTGCGCGATCAGCGACACTTCGACCGGCAGTCCTCCCGAGCTGGACGGTATCCGAACCGAAGGAAAGGTTTGCACAACCTTAATCATTGGTAACATGGCACTTCCACAGAGTAAATTATTGCTTGCATTCTACACATGTAGTCTGAGCGTCAACCGCGCAAAGTGCGCCCCGCTGACGTTTTTGCAACAACTGGAATGCCTTATTTTATAGCACACAGCGCGTCGTACAAGGGGCGCGCGGCTTGCGCAATGCGATCCAGGCTGTCCTCGCGCAACTGGTTGGTGTCCACCGTGTTTGTGCTGTCGAGCCCCGCCCAGCGCAGCAGCGCCGCGCAGGCTTGCGGGTGATCGAACATGCCGTGCAGGTAGCTGCCCAGGATCTGCTCGTCGCTTGAGCGCGCACCTTCGGCCCGGCCATCGATGTTAAACGCCGGCGTGTCGAGTGCCGCACCGCTGGAAACGCCCATGTGAATCTCGTAGCCCGCCACCTCGGCATCGGCAAACGCGCAGCGCCCCGCCACTTGCGCCAGGCGTTTTTCGGTGGTCAGCTCGGTGCGCATATCGAGCAGGCCGAGGGCCTCGGTCGTGCCGCTCTCGCCTTCCACCCCGTGCGGATCGCTCACCTCGCGCCCCAGCATCTGGAAGCCGCCGCAAATGCCGATCACCTTGCCGCCGTAGCGCAGGTGCTTGTCGATATACGGCCCCCAGCCCTGGTCGAGCAGATAGGCCAGGTCGCCGCGCGTGTTTTTACTACCCGGGATGATCAACAGGTCGCACGCCGGCTTGGCCTCGTTCTGGCGCACGAACTGCAGGTCCACATCCGGATGCACGCGCAGCGCATCGAAGTCGGTGTGATTGCTCATGCGCGGCAGCGACGGCACCACCACCTTGAAGGCACCGCGCGAGGCTTGCACCGCCTGCACCGCGTCTTCCGCATCGAGGAACAGCCCTTGCAGATACGGCAGCACCGCCAGTACCGGTTTGCCGGTCTGCTGTTCCAGCCAATCCAGGCCAGGTTCGAGCAGCGAGATATCGCCGCGAAAGCGATTGATCACAAAACCGATGGTCCGGTCACGCTCGCTCTGCGACAGGCACGAAAGCGTGCCGACGATGTGCGCGAACACGCCGCCGCGGTCGATGTCGGCCACCAGAATCACCGGGCAGTCGACCGCCTCGGCAAAGCCCATGTTGGCGATATCGCGGTCGCGCAGGTTGATTTCCGCCGGGCTGCCCGCGCCTTCCACTACGATCGTCTGGTACTGCTGGCGCAGGCGCGCGTACGATTCGAGCACCGCGCCCATCGCCACTGTCTTGTACTGATGGTAGTCGCGCGCATTCATCTCGGCGCGCACCTTGCCGTGAATGACCACCTGCGCGCCGATGTTACTCGATGGCTTGAGCAGCACCGGGTTCATGTCGGTGTGCGGCGCGACGCCGGCGGCAATCGCCTGCAGCGCCTGCGCGCGGCCGATCTCGCCGCCGTCGGCCGTCACCGCGCTATTCAAGGCCATGTTCTGGGGCTTGAACGGCGCCACCGTCACGCCCTCGTTTTTCAGCAGACGGCACAAGGCCGCCACGACGGTACTCTTGCCCGCGTCGGACGTGGTCCCCTGCACCATCAGGGTGTGATAAGGGAAGCGGCTCATGGCTTGGTACGGCGCAGGCGCACGATATCGAGTTTTTCGCACAGCAGTTCGGCGCCGGCGACCATGCGCGGACCCGAACGATTGAGCAGGTTGCCGTCAATGCTGAACAGATTCCCGCGCTTGACCGCCGTCATGGTGGCATACGGCTTCCAGAGATTGAGACCGACGTCCGTGGGACTGCGTTCGCCGCTGACCAGCGCTTCCGGGTCTTCCTGCAGCACAGCCTCCACCGTGACTACCGGCGCGGTGACTTTCAGCTTGCCGAATACATTCTCGCCGCCGCACAGGCGCATGGCGTCGCTCAGGATATGGCCGTCATTGAGCGTGTAGAGTGGCTTGTCCCACACCTGGTAAAACATGCGCACCGGAGCGCGCTTCGCATATTTGAGCTGCAGCGCGCCGAGGCGCTTGCGCAGGTCGGCCGCCGCGGGAGCGGCAACGGCCTCGGTTCCCATCAGCTTACCGAGGCGTGTCAGGTTGGTGGCGATGTCATCGAGTTTGCGCGGCTCGCTGTGGAACAGGGGGATGCCGAGCGCGCGGATCTGATCGATCTGGCGCTCCGAACTGCCATGCAGCCAGACCACGATCAGGTCCGGCTTGAGGGCGGCGATGCGCTCCATGTCGATTCCGCTGTTGCTGCCCACTTGCGGCAGGTGCTTGGCCGCTTCCGGATAGTCGCTGTAGGCGACCGCCGCGATCAGGCGCTCCGCGCCGCCGGCCGCGTACAGCATTTCGGTCACGTGCGGCGCCAGTGCAATCACGCGCTGGGCGGGCTTTTGCAAGGTCACCGGCTTGCCATCGTCGTCGTGGACCGTGATGGCTGCGCTGGCATTCAATGCAATCATGCCGGCAAGGGCAGCAAACAATATTTTCATCGTGATCCTCGGTTCCATTCTTCCAGTGCGAGCGCCAGGCGCCGCCATCCTTGTTCATCTAAAGGCAAGCCAAGGCGGATGCCCCGCGCCGCCTTGGGAAACAGCCGCACCCAGATTCCGCGCTCGGCCATGTGCTGCCAGAATGCCTCCGGCTGCGCTTCCGGCCACCATTGAAACAGGTCGGTGCCGCTCGACGCGATGCCATTCGCAGCGAGCAGCGTTCGCAAGCGCGTGCCTTCGCCGGCAAGCCGCTTGCGCATCGCCTCCTGCCACGCGCCATCGCTCAGCGCCGCCGTCGAAACCTGCTGCGCCGGACCGCTGACCGTCCACGGCCCGAGCAAATCGGCGAGCTGAGACAGCAAGAGTGCATGCGCGCCCACGAAGCCCATGCGCACGCCGGCCAGGCCAAAGAATTTTCCGACCGAGCGCAGTACGATCAGGCCCGGGCGGTCGCTGTGCGCGGCCACGCTCAGGTGCGGCGCCGTGTCGCCAAAGGCTTCGTCCACCACCAGCCATCCACCGTGCCGGCCCAACTGCGCGGCCCAGTCCAGCAAGCGTTCCGGCACCACCGTGGCACCGGTCGGATTATTCGGATTACACAGCACCAGTACATCGCATTCGGGCAGCGCCGCATCGAGCGCGTCGTATTCCACCTCGCGCATGCTGTGCCCATGCCTGGACCAGTGGTGCGCGTGTTCGGCGTACGAGGGCGCGGCCACCACAACGCGCGACGGCGCGCGCAGCTGGGGCAGCGCCTGGATCGCGGCCTGCGTGCCGGCCACGGCCAGCATGCGCGGCGCACCGTAAAATGCGCTCGCCGCCCGCACCAGTTCAGGATCGGTCTCCGGCAAGCGGTGCCAGGCGTTGCCCGCCAGTTGCGGCGCCGGATACCACGTGGGATTCAGTCCCGTCGACAGATCCAGCCAGTCGTCCAGCGGACGGTCGAAGCGAATCGATGCCGCGCGCAGGTTGCCGCCGTGTTCAAGCATGAAGTGCTCCCGTCAATAGTGCCGCTACCGCGGCCACGCCAAGCCACAGCAGCGCGGTTGCGCGCACCAGCTTCCAGGCGCGCGCGATATCGCCCGCCTGCGCGGCGCGCCCGCGTCCCAGTGGCGGGCGCAGTTCGGCCACGCCGTCATAGGTGGCGCTGCCGCCCAGCGCCAGGCCCAGCGCGCCGGCGCCGCTGGCCATCACTGGGCCCGCGTTCGGGCTTGGCCAGCCCGGCGCCTGTGCGCGCCAGCATTCCCAGGCCGCGCGCCGGTGATCGGCCAGCAGCACATACGAGAGCGCGGTCAGGCGCGCCGGAACGTAATTGAGTACATCATCGATGCGCGCCGCCGCCCATCCGAATTGCAGAAACCGGGTGCTCTTGTAGCCCCACATCGCGTCGAGCGTGTTCGCCAGCCGGAACAGCAGCGCGCCGCCGCCGCCGGCCACCACGAACCAGAACAGGGTGCCGAACACCGCATCGTTGCCGTTTTCAAGCAGCGATTCGGCGCTGGCCTTGGCCAGGTCGGCTTCGCTGGCGCTGGCGGTGTCGCGGCTGACGATGCGCGCCGTCAGCAAACGCGCCTGCGCCAGGTCGCCGCTTTCCAGCGCCTGCGCGATCGGCAGGTTATGGTCGCGCAGGCTGCGAAAACCCAGGCAGAAGTACAGCAGGACAGCGTGCGCGGCCAGCCCTGTCCCAAAGCACAGCAGCGCGCCCAATGCCGCCAGCGGCAGTACCGCCAGCGCCCACGCCAGCACGCCGCGCGCAAAGCGTTTGTTCCCGCGATTGAGCGTGCGCTCGATGCGGTTGGCCAGATTGCCGAAGCCGACCAGCGGATGGAAGCGGCGCGCTTCGCCCAGCAGCAGGTCGAGCAGCACGCCGCCGGCGAGCAGCAGTGCCACCTGCGCCAGCGTCAGCCCACTCAGCATGCCTGGCCTTTCAGCGTGAGCGGCATGCCGGCCACGATGAACAGGGCGCGGTCGCATACCTTGGCCACGGCCTGGTTCAGCCGTCCCGCCTCGTCGGTGAAGCAGCGCGACACGGCGCCGTAAGGAACGATTCCGAGTCCCACTTCGTTCGATACCAGGATCACGTCGCCCGGCGCTTCCGGCAGGGCGGCCAGCAGCGCGTCGCACTGTTCGTAGAAAATGTCCGGCAGGGCGATCACGCCCACTTCCGGGAAGTCCTGGTCGACCGAGAAAATCAGGTTGGTCAGCCACAGGGTCAGGCAGTCGACCAGCACCAGGGTATCCGGTTCGCTGCAGCGCAGGATCGCGTCGCCGAGCAGCAGCGGCTCTTCGATGGTGGTCCAGCTTCCCGGCCGGCTCGACCGGTGGGTTGCGATGCGCTGCGTCATTTCACCATCGCCCGGGCGGGCGGTGGCGATATAGACCACCTCCTTGCCCGATTCGAGCGCCAGTTTTTCGGCGTACGAGCTTTTACCGGAACGCGCGCCGCCCAGGATCAGCGTGGTCGTCATGCCTCGCTCCTTGAAAACAGGGCCGCCACCGCAGCCGGACAGGATGGAAAGTAGGCGTGGAAATAGGATGCCGTCAGCGAGCCGGCGCGGTACACCGCCTCGCCGCTGGCCCCGCTCGGATGCCTGACCGTGTGCGCCATTGGTGCGACGGCGGTTTCCAGCTTCGAGTAATGAAAGGTATGCCCGCGCAGCAGGCCGTGCGGCGTCTCCAGTCCTTGCGAACCGAGACCGGCGATGCGCGCCTGCATCGTCACGCTGCCTTCGAGCAGGCCGGCCATCGGCCACACCGTGCCCGCCTGGTCGGCCAGCGAATCGGCCAGCGCCATCATGCCGCCGCATTCCGCCAGAATGGGCATGCCTGCCGCATGCACGGCGCGGATCGACGCGCGCCAGCGTGCGGCACCAGCCAGCGTCTCGCCGTGCAGCTCCGGATAGCCGCCGGGCAGATACACCGCATCGGCCTGCGCCGGCACCGCATCGTCGGCCAGCGGCGAAAAGAAGGCGAGGGTGGCGCCCAGCGCGCGCAGGGTGTCCAGGTTGGCCGGGTACAGGAAGGCAAAGGCGGCGTCGCGCGCAATGGCGATGGTGCGCCCCGCCAGCAGCGCGGCCGGCGCGTCCATGCGCGCGGTGAGGTCGATGCGCGTGCTGCGCAGTTGCGCCCACGCGGCGTCGTCGAACTCCAGCTGGTCGGCCAGCAGGTCGAGCAGGCCGTCCACATCCTGCACTTCGGACGGCAGCACCAGGCCCAGATGGCGTTCGGGCAGGGTCTTGGTCTGGCGCGGCAGAATGGCGATCAGTGGAATGTCGCGCATCGAAGCGGCGACCATCGCCCCGTGCCCCTTGCTGGCGACGCGGTTGGCGATCACGCCCGCCATCTCCACCGGGCCGTAGTCGCGCAGGCCGTGCACCAGCGCGCCGGCGGTTTGCGCCATGGCCGAGGCGTCGATCACCGCCATCACCGGCAGGCCGAACTCGCGCGCCAGGTCGGCCGACGAGGGCGTGCCGTCGTACAGGCCCATGACGCCTTCGATCAGGATCACATCGGCTTCCAGCGCGGCTGCGGCCAGCTGGCTGCGGCACTGTTCGCGCCCGACCATCCACAGGTCGAGCGATCCGACTTGCGCGCCGCTGGCGCGTTCCAGCAGCATGGGGTCGATAAAATCCGGGCCGCACTTGAAGACGCGCACGCGCTGGCCGCGCCGTACCAGCGCGCGCGCCAGGGCGGCCGTCACCGTGGTCTTGCCCTGGCCGGACGACACGGCGGCCACCAGCAGCACGCGCACGTCTGCGTGGTCGGCCATCAGAACTCCGTCCCGGCCTGCGCCGCAATGCCGGCCTTGAATGCATGCTTGACGACCGTCATGTCGGTCACCGTGTCGGCAATCGCGATCAATTCCTCCGGCGCGCCGCGCCCGGTGATGACCACGTGCTGCATGTCCGGCCGGTCGAGCAGGTCGGCGATGACGGCGTGGACGTCGAGGTATTTGTACTTGAGCGCGATATTGAGTTCGTCGAACAGCACCAGGCCGATCGCTGGGTCGGACAGGAAGCCCTTGGCCAGCGCCCAGGCTTCCTCGGCCTTTTCGATGTCGCGCTCGCGGTTCTGGGTGTCCCAGGTGTAGCCTTCGCCCATGGCGTGGAAGCTCACTTCGTCGGGAAAGCGGCGCAGGAACTTTTCTTCGCCGGTCGACATCGCACCCTTGATGAACTGGACCACCGCCACCTTCATGCCGTGCCCCATCGCGCGCACCACCATGCCGAAGCCACTCGAACTTTTACCCTTGCCGTTGCCGGTATTGACAATGATGATGCCAATTTCCTTCTGCGCCTCGGCGATCTTCTGGTCGATGATGGCCTTCTTGCGTTCCATGCGGACGCGGTGGCGTTCATTGAGTTCGCTGTTTGCGGTGTCGTCGATCATGCGGATTCCTCGGTAGGGATGAAAATACGGCGGGCGCCGTGGGGAAGGACTTCAATCGGATGGCCCAGGTAGCGGCTCAGGACCGGCGCTTGCATCACCTCGTCGACCGGGCCGGCCAGCCATTCGCCGTCGCCCATCATCAAGAGCGCGTGGCTCGACGCCTGGTGCGCCAGGTTCAGGTCGTGGCCGATCATCACGGCCGTCTTGCCCTGCTCGCGGCACAGCTTTGCCAGCAGGCGCATCACGCTGTGCTGGTGCGCCAGGTCGAGCGCATTGGCCGGTTCGTCCAGCAGCAGCAAAGGCGTGTCCTGCGCCAGCATGGCGGCAATCGCGACGCGCTGGCGTTCGCCGCCGGACAGGGTGCGTACGTCGCGTTCGGCCAGGTCGGCCACTTCCATCGATGCCAGGGCGGCGTGCGCGATGGTGTAGTCGTCGCTGCCTTCCCAGTAGCGGTTGGCGTGGTAGGGATGGCGCGCCGCCAGCACGGTTTCGATGGCGCGATAGGCAAAGGCGTCGCTGCGCGCCTGCGGCAAGAAGGCGCGCTGGCGTGCCAGCTCTTCGAGCGGCCAGTCCTTGAGCGCGCGCCCGCCGATGGCGATGCTGCCGCCATCGGGCTCGCGCAGGCCGGCCAGGGTGCGCATCAGCGTGCTTTTGCCGGCGCCATTGCGGCCGATGATGCACCACGATTCGCCGCTGCGCACTTGCCAGTCGAGGTTTGCCGCCAGCGTGCGGCTGCCGGCGGTGAGAAGTAGTTGGCGCGCTTCGATCATCATGAGCGGTTCAGCCGGTGGAGTTGATACAGGAAGACGGGTGCGCCGATCAGCGCGGTGATGACGCCTACCGGCAGCTGCTGCGGCGCGAGCACGGTGCGCGCCAGCGTATCGGCCAGCACCAGGAAGGCGCCGCCGGCCAGCGTGGCTGCGGGGATCAGCAGGCGGTGATCGGGGCCACAGGCGAAACGGCAGGCATGCGGCACGATCAGGCCGACGAAGCCGATGCTGCCGGCGCTGGTGACGGCGCTGGCGGTCAGCATGCCGGAACAGAAAAACAGGCCCTTGCGCAGCGCGCTGACGGGAATGCCCAGGGTGGCGGCAGCTTCCGCGTGCAGCGCCAGGACGTTCAGCGACCGGGCGCTGCGCAGGGCGAAGGCCAGGCCCACGGCCAGCACGATCCACGGCAGCGGGCGCAGGGGAGCACCGGCGATGTCGCCGATCATCCAGAAAATCATGCTGCGCAAGCGGCTTTCGGGCGCGATCGAGAGCATCAAGGTCACCAGCGCGATGCAGGACGTGGAGATAATCGCGCCGGTCAGCAGCAGCAGGGACGAGCCGCCTTCGGCCGCCGCATTGCCGCGCAAGTCGCGCCGCGCCAAGAGATACAGCAGCATCGAGACGGCCACCGCACCCACGAATGCAGCCAGGTCGACCATCCACATGGCCCACATGAACAGCAGCGCGGCCAGCGCGCCGACCGAGGCGCCGGCCGAGATGCCCAGTACATACGGCTCGGCCAGGGGATTGCGCAGCAAGGCTTGCATCATCACGCCAGCCAGCGCGAGCGCGCCGCCGGTCACGAAAGCGACCAGCGCGCGCGACAGGCGCAGGTCGAGCAGGGTGGCGGCCAGGGTCGAGGTATCGCCTTTCGCAAGCGCCATCAGCGCGCCCGGCATCTCCGCCAGCGGGACCGGCACCGAGCCGACCATCCCGGCGACCACCAGGCTTGCCAATGCCAGCAAGGAGAGCGCCGTGATGACGACGCTGGCCCGGTGGCGCATGTTGCGAAAGAACGGATGCATGCGATTCCTATCTACTGCCGTAGCGGATGCCGGCAAACACCTGGCGGCCGGCGGTGGCGTAAGTGCGCGCCAGGTCGTACTGTTTGTCGGCGGCGTTGCTCAACCGTAGCACGGCCGACCAGTCGGGGGCAAAGCGATACTCGGCAAACAGGTTCACCAGCCCGTAGCCGGGCAGCGTGTTGCGGTTGGCCAGGTCGTCGAAGCGCTTGCCGGACAGCTGCACGCCCGCACCGGCAACCAGCGTGCCGGCCGTGTACTCGATGGCGAATTTGGCGTGGCGCTTGGCGCGCCGCTGCAGGTTTTTGCCGGTGGTGTCGTCGCGCGGGTCCTGCAGGTCGAGCGAGCCGCTCATGTCGAAGGCGCCCATGCGGGTGCGTGCGCCGATGCTGATGCCTTCCAAAGTGGCGCGGTTGACGTTGTAGGCGCAGCCGTATGGATGCGTATCCTGCTGGACCGGACATGTGGTGGTGTTGACCAGGAGGTCTTTCAGGCGGTTGCGGTAGTAGACCGCGCTGGCTTCAAGCGTGCCATCGTTGTAATACACGCCGCCTTCGACGTTCTTGCCTTGTTCGGGCTTGTTGGTGTCGACCCCGTAACCCGGGTAATACAGTTCGTTGAAGGTCGGTGCGCGAAAGCCGGTTCCGGCGCTGGCGTTCACGCGCAGCGCGCGCGTGAGTTTGTAGCCGTAGCCCACGCCGCCGGTGATCTTGTTGCCGTACTGGGTGCTGTCGTCGCGCCGCGCGCTGGCGCTGGCCAGATGGTTGCCGCGCTTGAGCGAGTAGGCGGCAGCCACGGAATTGGTCGCGCGGCTGGTGTTCAAGGCGCGCGTGGTGTCGGCGAACACGTCTTCCACCCGGCGTTCCAGAACCAGTTGCAGCAGGTCGCTGCCCAGGGCGATGTCGTTCTGCATGCTGTAGGCGTGCAGGCGCGTGTCGATACGGTTGCTGCTCGTCGCACTGGTGAAGTTGACCGATTTGTCGTCGGCCTCGGATGCCTGCAGGCTGACTTTCCAGTTGCGCGTGATCTCGTGTTTCGAGTACACGGCGATGTTGTCCATGTTCTGCACGCTGCGCACGTCGAAGGGACCTGCGCCCGCATCGTACTGCGACTTGAGATGGCTGTGCAGGTACAGCAGGCCCGCTTCGTGGCCCTTGGCCAGCACGATGCCCAGCTGGCCGGTGGCGCTGTCGCGCGCATAGCCGTCGTTGTCCTGATTGTAGGAGAAGTTGCCCGGTTTGGTGGCCGAGAAGCCGTCATCCTTGTCCTTCGACACACCGAAGGCGTAGCTGATGCTGTTCTCGCCTTCGCTGGCGCCGGCCACGCCGAACGCCATCGAGCGCGCCTTGTCGCTGCCCGCTTCAACGGCGGCCGTGACGTTTGGCGCTCCGGCGCCGCGCCGGGTGAAAATCTGCACCACGCCGCCGATGGCGTCGGCGCCATACATGGTGGCCAGCGGGCCGTAGACGATTTCGATGCGGTCGACGTTCGCCAGCGGCAGCGTGGCCCAGTTGGCGATGCCGATCGTGGACGAGCCAATGCGCACGCCGTCGACCAGCACCACGGTCTGCTTGGCGTCGCCGCCGCGGATGAACACTTGCGATGCGGTGCCCGGACCGCCGTTACGCGTGATCTCGATGCCGCGCTGCTTTTGCAGCAGTTCGACCACGCTGCTTGCGCCCGAGCGGGCGATGTCAGTGGCGCTGATCAGCACATGGTCGCTCAGCACGTCGCTGGATGGCTGCGGCGCGCGCGTGGCGGTGATGATGACGGCGGCAACGGCCGTATCGGCGGCGCTGTCGGCCAGGGCATAAGGGGAGGTAAAAGCTAGCGCGAGCGACGTCAGGGCCGCGTGGCGTACAACAGGAAAGGTCATGACAAATCTTCAGTGAGTGCGATTGCGAGCAACCGGCCGACGTCCCCGTTGGCCAGATTGAAAAGGAACGCGCAAATCCTGCACGTTCCCACCTGTCCTGGCCGGTATCCGGGCTGGCAAATGCGGCCGTCTCACCTTCCCATGCCAAATGCACAGTGGTCGTTCGAGGCGGCTCGTCGCCATGTCAGCGACATTTGCTTACCGTTGCGGGGGCAGCACACGTTGGCCTGTTGCAGGCTTCGTGTTTCCCAGTTTAACTGCGCTCATGGACATGGGCGCGGGCACCAAAACCCGATAATTATACACAGTCGATGATGACGGTCCCGCCGTAGGCGATGGCGTGGGGATGCTGCGCCGCTTCCAGCGCCATGGCCTCGGGACCCAGGCCGCGTGCGCGCGCCGACAGCAGGCGGATGGTGCCGGCGTGGCAGATGACGATGGCGCAGGGCGCTTGCGCGCGCATGCAGTCGGCATAAAACGCGGACACGCGCCGCGCCATATCGACCACGCTTTCGCCGCCGCCGGGGCGGTAGCAGGCCATGTCGGCGGCCCAGGCATCGATGCCGGCACGGTCGATGTCGTCCCAGCGGCGCATTTCCCAGTCGCCGAAATCGAGTTCGGCCAGGCGCGCGTCATACCGCACCGCCGCGCCGCCGATTGCCGCAGCCAGTATGGCACAGCGCCGCAGCGGGCTGGAAAACACCGGCGCGCCGGCGGGCAGGGTGGCGCGCAGGGCGGGCAGGGCCAGCGCCTGCGAATCAGGATCGACAGCCAGGTCGGTGCGCCCGTAGCACACGCCGGATGCTACCTGCGGCGCCAGGTGGCGTACCAGGTACAGGCGCATTCTCAGCCCCACAGGCCGTGATGGAAAAACGCCAGCAGCGCCAGGTAGATGACCACTTCGGCCACCTGCTGCACGGCGCCCAGGCAGTCGCCGGTATAGCCGCCGATGCGGCGCAGGCACTTGGCGCCCAGCCACCACGCCGCCAGCGCGGCCCCGGTCACGCTAGCGAGCAGCGCAAGCCAGGGCAGCATGCCGGCCGTGGCCAGCGCCAGTGCAGGCACGCCGGCGCAGGCGCAGGCGATGCCGAATTCCCGGTTGCTCATATGCTGGGCCATCGGCTTGGCCTTGCCATCGGCGCGCGCATATTCCATTTCCCAGATCAGGCTCACCGCGGCCAGGCGCGACAAAGGATGGGCGATGAACAGCGCGGCGATAGCGGCGGGCACGGACAGAAACGACAGCAGCGCGCACTTGAGCGCCACCGTCAGCCCCATGCCGACCGCGCCGTAGGTGCCGATGCGCGAGTCCTTCATGATCTCCAGCACCCGCTCGGTGCTCAAGCCGCCGCCGAAGCCGTCGCACATGTCGGCCAGGCCGTCCTCGTGGAAGGCGCCGGTCAGGTAGATCGCCGCCGCCGTCGACAGCAGCACCGCCACCGGGGCCGGCCATAGCAATGACGCGCCGGCATACACCGCCGCGGCCACCGCCGCCACCACCACGCCGACCAGCGGAAAATAGCGCGACGCGTGGTGCAGCCAGGACGGGTCGAATCCGACCCAGCCCGGAATCGGCATGCGGGTGAAGAATTGCAGCGCGATGAAGAACAGCCGGCACTGGTGGACGATGCTGGCCATGGTGTGTACTTACGCCGACTGGCCGCTGACGCGCGCCGACTGGAAGGTGGCCATCTCGCCGAGGAAGTTGACGGCCGCGTGCAGCAGCGGCAGCGCCAGGGCGCAACCGGTGCCTTCGCCCAGGCGCAGGCCGAGGTTGAGCAGCGGCCTGGCCTTGAGGTGTTCGAGCATGCGCGCGTGGCCCGCTTCGTCCGAGCAGTGCGAAAATACGCAGTAGTCGAGGATGGCCGGCTGCATGCGCGCCGCCACCAGCAGCGCGCTGCTGACGATGAAGCCGTCGATCAGCAGCACCATGCGCCGTTCGGCCGCCTTGAGCATGGCGCCAACGATCATGGCGATCTCGAAGCCGCCGAAGGTGGCCAGGATGTCGAGCGGCTCGCTCATCTCGCCATGCAGGGCGACCGCCGCCTCGATCACGTTTTGCTTGTGCAGCACGCCTTCGGGCGACAAACCGGTGCCGGCGCCGACGCAGTCAAGCACCGGCACGCCGGTCAGCTTGTGCATCAGCGCGGCGGCGGCGGTGGTGTTCCCGATCCCCATTTCGCCGAAGCCGATCACGTTGCCCTCCAGGTTGCCGACAATGCGCATGCCGTGCGCCAGGGCGGCGGCGCATTCGGCCCAGCTCATGGCCGGCTTCTGGGCAAAGTTGGCGGTGCCGCGTCCGACCTTGCAGTCCATCAGGGCCACGCGCTTGCCGAAATCGTGGTTCACGCCGGCGTCGATGATCTGCAGCGCGCAGCCGTTCTGGCGCGCGAACACGTTGATGGCCGCGCCCTTGGAGAGGAAATTTTCGACCATCTGCCAGGTGACGCTTTGCGGATAGGCCGAGATGCCTTCGGCCACCACGCCGTGATCGGCCGCGAACACCAGGATGGCCGGCTTGTGCAGCGCGGCCCTGGTCGTTTGCTGGATCAGGCCAATCTGCCGGGCCAGCGTTTCGAGCGCGCCCAGGCTGCCCAGCGGCTTGGTCTTGTTGTCGATCGCTTGGGTCAGTTCGCTGGCCAGCAATGGGTCGTGGGTGGAAAGTATGTCAGGGAGGCGCATCGTGGATAGATAAGAAAGTGTCAAGAAAATTCCGCGCTAAGATAGCACACTCAGGCTGCGTCGTTTCCGGGAGACCAGCGTGTGTCGGCACAATGCGGCAAAGTGCGGCACAATTGGCCTGTGAATGTTGTCGCTTCATACAAAAGATTTCGTTAAAAGAAAACAGGAAGAACATGAACGAGCAGGTTGCACGGGATGTGGTGCTGGTGCGCTCCGTCGAAACAATGGACGGCAAGCACGAGGTACTCAGCGATGACGATCGCCTGTATGCCAGCCGCAGTGCCAGGGAACTGGCGCAGTGGCAGGCCTCCGACAGCAAGGCGGCGGTAACGAACGAGCATTTTTTGCAGCAGAGGGCCGAGCAGATCCTCAAGCGCCTGGGCGAACGCACGCCCGCTTTCGCGGCCATTGCGCGGCGCCGTGCCGGCTTCAAGGCGCTGTCGCTGGGCTTGCCGCTGCTGGCGCTGGTGCTCGGCGCCGCGGTCGACCGGATTGGCGACCCGCACCGGGTCGACCTGCTGTCGGCGCCGCTGCTGGCGATTATCGGATGGAATGGTGCGGTGTACCTGCTGTTGCTGGCCTGGCTGTTCGTGCCCGCACGCAAGAACGGCTGGGTCTCGCCGGCTTTGCTGCGGCGCCTGAGCGGAGCCCAATTGTCGCTGCCGCGCAAGTTACCGAATGTGCTGGCGTCCGCGCTGGCCGATTTCAGCCTGCAGTGGACCGAACTGAGCGCCAAGCTGACCCTGGCGCGCCTGGCGCGCACCATGCATCTGGCCGCCGCCATGTTTGCCCTGGGCGCGGTCCTGTCGCTGTATGCGCGCGGTTTTCTGTCGGAATATGTGGCTGGCTGGGAAAGCACCTTCCTGGGTGCCGGGCAGGTGCATGCCATCCTGTCGGTCCTGTTCGCGCCGGCCATGGCGCTGTTGCCGCTGGAAGGCTTCAGTGTCGCCGATATCGAGGCCCTGCACTTTTCGCAGACGCCGAGCGGGGCGGGCGGGGCCAGATGGGTGCATTTATATGGCGCAACCTTGCTGCTGCTGGTGGTGCTGCCGCGCCTGATCCTGGCCGGGGTGGCGCACTGGCGCGCGCAGCGGATGCACAACAGGTTTCCGCTGGACCTGGAACAACCGTATTTCCGCAAACTGAACGGCGAGGCCGGCACCACCGCGCCGGCTGTGCTGCGCGTGCTGCCGTACAGCTTTACGCTCGACGAGGCGCGCGACAAGGGGCTTTCGCAGGTGGCGGTCACCCTGTTCGGCGAACAGGCCCGGGTGATGCTGCGCCCATCGTCCGGCTATGGAGAGGAAGCCGTCGATTCTCTGCGCGACCTGACGGTGGACGATCCGAGCGTGACGGCAACCGCCGTTCTGTTCAGTCTGGCCGCGACGCCGGAGAAGGAAAACCAGGGCGCCTTTCTCGATTATCTGGTGCGTTCGTCCAAGCGCGGCATTGCCGTGCTGATCGATGAGTCGGCGCTGGTCGAGCGCAGCGTTGCGCAGGCCGGGGACGATGTGCGGCTGGCCGAGCGCATCGCGCTGTGGCAACAGTTCTGCAACTTCCACCGCGCCCCGGCGACCATCGTCAACCTGCTCGATCCAGAGCGCCGCCCGCTGGAGCCCGGCGCCGGACTTAGTTTATCGAAGGCATCATGAGCGACACCCCTGTCCATATCCAGTTTGCGCTGATCTCGCATACCAACAACGGCAAGACCACGCTGGCGCGTACGCTGGTCGGGGTGGACGTGGGCGAGGTGCGCGATGCCGCCCACGTGACCATCTTTGCCGAGTCGCACCTGCTGCTCAAAACAAACGAGGGCGATACCCTGCAATTGTGGGATACGCCCGGCTTCGGCGATTCGGTGCGCCTGTTCAAGCGGCTGGCCATGTCGGGCAATCCGATCGGCTGGTTCCTGCGCGAAGTGCTGGACCGTTACCGCGACCGTCCGTTCTGGCTCAGCCAGCAGGCGCTGCGCACCGCGCGCGATGAAGCGGACGTGGTGCTGTATCTGGTCAACTCGTCCGAACATCCGCGCGACGCCGGGTATTTACCGGCCGAAATGCGCATCCTGGAGTGGCTCGGCAAACCGGTGGTGGTGCTGCTCAACCAGCTGGGGCCGCCGCGTCCCGCCAATGAAGAACAGGAAGAACAGACGCGCTGGAAACAGCATCTGGACCAGTACAAGATCGTGCGCGATGTGCTGGCGCTCGATGCCTTTGCGCGCTGCTGGGTGCATGAGCGGGTGTTTTACGAAGCGGTCGGCAAGCTCGTCGATGAGTCCAAGCAGGCCGGCTACGCGCGCCTGTTTGCGCTGTGGGAGTCGAACAACCGCGAACGCTTCGTGGAATCGATGCGCATCACCAGCGCGCAATTGATGGGTGCCGCGCGCGATAGCGAGCCGGTCGAGGCGGACGAAAAGACCTTGCTCAAGTCGGCCATGAAAGTGGTGGGTCTGGGCAAGAACGACCAGCAGCGGCAGGAGCGCGCCATGGCGGTGCTGATCGACCGGCTCAACCAGAATATTGCTGCCACCACCGCTAGTCTGCTGGCGCTGCACAAGCTCGACCCGAGCGAGGCGCCCAAGATCAACGCGCGCGTGAGCAAGAATTTTACCGTGCGCGCGCCGGTCGACCGGGCCCAGGCCGGGCTGCTGGGTGCCGTGGTGTCGGGCGCGGCGACCGGCTTGTCGGCCGATCTGATGGCGGGCGGATTGACCTTCGGCGCGGGAGCGCTGCTGGGGGGCGTGGTGGGCGCGCTGACGGCGGCCGGGGCGGCATGGGGCTTTAACACCAGCACCGACCGCAACCGCACCACGATGCAGTTCGCCGACGATTTTCTGCAGACCTTGCTGGTCAGTAGCATCCTGCGTTATCTGGCGGTGGCCCACTTCGGACGCGGACGCGGGAACTTCGTCGAAGGCGAGGCGCCGGCGTTCTGGCAGGCCGAGGTGGAGGATGCCGTGGCGCAGCAGGCGGGGAAGCTGGCCGGGCTGTGGCAGGCGCTGCGCCAGGAGGGCGAGGCCGGCAAGGCGGCCGCCGACGTCGAGGCGATTGCAACGACGGTGGCGCGCGCGACCCTGGCAAAGCTGTATCCGGGGCCGGTGTGATCCTGCTTTTCGTGTAAGGTGGCTGGTTAAGCAATTTTCTGGGGCCTGTCATGCTGCCGAGGTCCGCCCTGTGAAACTGTCCTTGCCTGAGCGCGAAACCTTGCTCGCCCCACTGGTGATCGGGATTTTTATCGGACTCCTTGCGGTTCTGAGCGTTGCGAGAAATAGCCCGGACCAATCTAAGCCGATAGAAGAGCAACAGGGGCCTGCGCTGCACGAGGTCCTGCTGGGATTTTTCCTGGGATTTAGTCTCGTCTTCATTCCGTTCGGCGCGGCGCCGGTGCTCATTGCCCGGGTGTATGCCCGAGCCAATCCCGACGCCGGGTAGCGAGCGGCTTTTTCAGCCGCGCCGGTTTCGACACATCAGAATACGTATTGGGCACTCACGCCCGCCAGCCAGTTGCGCTGGGGCGCCGCTTCGTAAAAGCGCTTGTTGGCGTCGCCGACGATCACCGATCCCACATACCGGCGCTCGCTCAGGTTATTCAGGCGCACGAACTGCTTCAGGCGCCATCCGCCCAATGACTGTTTCGCCTGGAAGCGCGCATTCAGAATCGCGTATCCCGGCGCGGCGATCTCCGCGTTGGCGTCTTCCGCATATATCTTGCTGCTGGCGATGGTTTCCAGCGCCGCGCCGAAGCCATCGTTGCTGCTCTTCCATGCCAGCTCGCCGAACAGGTTGGCCTTGGGCACGCCGGGCAAGCGGCTGCCGGCAGCGACGTTGCCGAATCCCTGCTGGTAGGTGGCGTTCAAGGCCGTCATTGCCAAGCGGCCACTGAATCCCGCGCCGAAGTTGCTGTCCAGAGAGACTTCCGCGCCTTTGCGCAGGGTTTCGCTGGCATTGCGGTAACTGGTGCGCCCGCCGCCGGAGATATCGACCACCAGCTCGTCACTGGTTTTAACGTGGAACAAGGCGGCGTTGATGCGCGTATTGCTGCCGAGATAGGCTTTCACGCCCGCTTCCACATGGGTACTGGTGGCGGGCTTGAGCGCGAAGTTGAAGCCGGCGCCGGCGCCGGAATAGAACAGCTCGTTCAAGGTCGGCGTCTCGAAGCCGCGCGCCGCGCTGGCGTACACATTGATCGTCGGCGAGATTTTGACCAAGGCGCCCAGCACGGGCGTCGTGTGGCGGTAGCTGACGCCGCCGCTGTCGTTGCCGTTGGTAGCAAAGCGGTCATCCACCGACACCTTCATGCGGCTGTGGCGCAGGCCTGCCGTCAACACCCAGTCGCCGCCTTGCCATTCGGCTTGGGCATACGGATCGAAGCTGGACACGGCGTTGCTTTCGTCGCGGCGCAGCTTGCCCTGCAGGCCGAACTGGTTGCCGATGAAATTCTCGTAGCCCTGGCGCTCGTCGGTGGAGCGGCCGTAATCGATGCCGATGGTGGTGCTCAGCTTGCCGCCAGCCATGCTGCGCACGCTGAGCCAGTTGATGTCCGCGCCGTAAAAGTCGCGGTCGAAATCGACCACGCCGCCGGACTGGCTGGCGGGCGTCTGCACGAATTTCGAGAAGGCCTGGTACTGGATGACCTGGCGATTGCCGCCGTACACCATCGCACGCACGCGGTCGTCGCCCAGGCGCTGCTCGAAGGCGGCGCCGGCTTGTTTGTGGTCGATGCTTTTGCGCGTGTTGTAGCGATCCGCAATGGTGCGCTTGGGAATTTGTGGGTCGGTGGCGTCGGTTTCGCCGGCGCGCGGGTCGCGCTGGTACGTGGCCCAGGTGACGCCGAGCGGATCTTGCGTGTCATCCTGGCTCAGGGCGCTGGCGGTCAGGGTCAGCTTGCTGGTGCTGGTGGGCGCCAGCGTCAGCTTGGCGAAGCTCTGGTCGCGCGTGGCGGCGCTGTGCGCGCGGTAGCCATCGGTCTCGAAGCGGGAGGTGTCGATCACGTAGCCGATGCCGTTGGCCGCTCCTTGCGCGTTGACGTCGACCTTGCGCGTGCCGTTGCTGCCGCCGATGACCGTGCCTTCAACGCTCGGCCGGCCCTGGCCGTCGCGCGTGAACAGCTGCACGGTGCCGCCGGAATGGTTGCCGTAAATGGCGGAGAAGGGGCCGCGCAGCACTTCGATGCGCTCGGCCATGTCGAGGTTGAAGGTTGCAGCTTGTCCCTGTCCGTCGGGCATGGTTGCAGGGATGCCGTCGGCAATCAGGCGCACGCCACGCACGCCGAAGGCGGAACGGGCGCCGAAGCCGCGTGAGGAAATCTGCAGATCCTGCGCGTAATTCTGGCGATTCTGGGCCACCAGGCCGGGTACCGCGCTGAGCGATTCCGATGCGTTGACGCGCAATTGGCCGTCGCGGATGCGCGCTGCGTCGAGCACATCGATAGCCGCCGGCAAGTCGAAACTGCCGTGCTCGACCCGGCTTCCGCTGATGACGACCACATCGGCCAGCGGCGCGTTGACCGGCGCGTCGGGTGCGGCCGCCGCTGCCATGCCTGCCGCGCTCAGGGCGAATAAGGTGGCGATGTAGTTCAAGCGAAACGGGTGCTGCTTCATGGGTTCTCCGGTGGTGTTTTGGCGTCGGTACGCAATATACGCGGGCCGTCCGAATCCTGCAGCGAGCACGGATGCCCTGCTGGTCTAATGTGCGCCAGAGCACTAACGAAAGGACTAGCCTGTCGGTAGCCGTTGACAATTCTTTGCGTTTGCGCAGGCACTCCTTTTGATCTGCGTCTATGCTGAGATTCCCGGTATATAACCATAGAGGAAGAGGAAGACATGAATCTCGCAGATATCAGCAAGCTGGGCGTGGCCAACTCATTCAAACAACGCTACGACAATTACATTGGTGGAAAATTTGTTGCGCCGGTGAAGGGCGAGTATTTCGGCAACGTCACGCCGATCACCGGGCAGGTGTTCTGCGAGATAGCGCGCTCGAGCGCGGAAGATATCGAGCTGGCGCTGGATGCCGCGCATGCTGCCAAGGAAGCCTGGGGCAAGACGTCGCAGAGCGAGCGCGCGAATATCCTGAACAAAATTGCCGACCGGATGGAGGAGAACCTCAGCCTGCTGGCCACCGCCGAGACGATCGACAACGGCAAGCCGATCCGCGAGACCACCGCGGCCGACATTCCGCTGGCCATCGATCACTTCCGTTACTTTGCCGGGTGCATCCGCGCGCAGGAAGGATCGGTCGCACAGATCGACCACGAAACGTATGCCTACCATTTCCACGAACCATTGGGCGTCGTGGGGCAGATCATCCCATGGAACTTTCCGATCCTGATGGCCGTGTGGAAGCTGGCGCCGGCACTGGCGGCGGGCAATTGCGTCGTGCTCAAGCCCGCTGAGCAAACGCCGGCCTCGATCATGGTGTTCATCGAGCTGATCGGCGACCTGTTGCCTCCGGGCGTACTCAATATTGTGAATGGTTACGGGTTGGAGGCGGGCAAGCCGCTGGCCTCGAGCAAGCGCATCGCCAAGATCGCGTTCACGGGGGAGACCGGTACCGGCCGCCTGATCATGGGATACGCTGCGCAAAATCTGATCCCGGTCACGCTGGAACTGGGCGGTAAGTCGCCGAATATCTTCTTTGCCGATGTGATGGATGCGGACGATGCGTTTTTCGACAAATGCCTGGAAGGCTTTGCCATGTTCGCGCTGAACCAGGGCGAAGTGTGCACCTGTCCGTCGCGCGTGCTGATTCAGGAATCGATTTACGACAAGTTCATAGCCCGGGCGCTGGAGCGGGTGGCGGCGATCAAGCAGGGTAATCCCCTCGATGCGTCGACCATGATCGGCGCGCAGGCGTCGCAGGAGCAGCTGGAGAAAATCCTTTCGTATCTCGATATCGGCAAGCAAGAGGGCGCCGAGCTGCTCACCGGCGGAGAGCGTTGCATGCAGCCGGGCGATATGAAGGATGGTTATTACGTACAGCCGACTGTGTTCAAGGGCGATAACAAGATGCGCATCTTCCAGGAAGAGATTTTTGGTCCGGTGGTGTCGGTGACCACCTTTACCGACGAAGCCGATGCCCTGCGCATCGCCAACGATACCTTGTATGGACTCGGCGCCGGACTGTGGACGCGTGACGGTTCGCGCGCTTTCCGCGTCGGCCGCGCCATTCAGGCCGGACGCGTGTGGACCAATTGCTACCACCTGTATCCGGCGCATGCCGCGTTCGGCGGGTACAAGCAATCGGGCATCGGGCGGGAAAATCACAAGATGATGCTCGATCACTACCAGCAGACCAAGAACCTGCTGGTCAGCTATAACCCGAACGCGATGGGCTTCTTCTAACTGTACGGGAGTTTTTCGCATGGGTGACGCGCTTTCACGCGTGGTCGCAACCGATGCCGCGCGCGCAATGATCGACGAGCTGCGCGCGCGGCATGGGCCGGTCATGTTCTTTCAGTCGGGCGGCTGCTGCGATGGCAGCGCCCCAATGTGCTATCCGGACGGCGACTTCAATATCAGCGATACCGATGTGTACCTGGGCGACCTGCATGGCGCGGCCTTCTATATGGGACGGGAGCAATTCGCCTACTGGGAGCATACGCAGCTGGTCATCGACGTGGTCGCGGGAAACGGAGGGATGTTCTCCTTGGACAATGGGACGGGACGCCGGTTTCTGACGCGCTCCCGGCTCTTCACTGATGATGAGTTCAGCTCGCTGCCAGCCGTAAGGGAGGGGCCGCGTGACACATAAATACGTGTATTGGTGAGCAGGGCGTGGGCCGGACGCGACGAAATGTGTGGCCCCTCAGAAAGTTCTTGCCAGGGTGGCGAGGGCTTTGCTATAGTTCGCCTCCCCAATGAAAGGGTTAACGAAATCAAGTAGTTAGCAGGCAGTTGAGGACGTCTCCAAGGAGGCGCGGTAGTAAAGAAGGGGTTGACGAGAAACGCGAAACGCTGCATAATCTCACCTCTCTGCTGCAACGAACACAACGCTTCGTAGCAAACGGCAGAAGTAGTACAGAATAAGTTCTTTAACAATTAACAGTCGATAAGTGTGGGCGTTTGATGAAGGTGCCAACGAAGCGCAAGCGACGTTGAATACTTAAATTATCAAATGTTCACAAAAAAGAAACACGGCGCATCGAAAGATGAGCT
>NZ_JAVCWM010000045.1:0-25059 GCF_030846495.1 Massilia scottii
AAAGCCCTTATGTCCCTTGCTGCCAATCCCGCCCTTACCCTTGCCCTGTTCTGCCGCGTCGTAGACAACTACGGCGACATCGGCATCTGCTGGCGCTTGGCACGCCAACTCCAGCGCGAACACGGCATCCTGGTCACCTTGTGGGTCGACGACCTGCCCAGTTTCCGCCGCATCTGCCCCGACGTCGATCCCGGCGCCACCTTGCAGTCGGTCGACGGCGTGACCGTGCGTCACTGGGCCGGCCAGGATGGCGTGTTCACACCCGCCGACATCGCCGACATCGTCATCGAATTTTTCGCCTGCGACATCCCGCCCGGCTATATCACGGCCATGGCCCAGTGCGAGCCGCGCCCGGTCTGGTTCAACCTCGAAGGCTTGACGGCCGAAGAGTGGGTCGAAGGTTGCCACACGCTGCCGTCGTCCCATCCGCGCCTGCCGCTGACCAAACACTTCTTCTTCCCCGGCTTTACCGCCAAAACCGGCGGCCTGATGCGCGAGGCGGCGCTCGACGACGAACGCCGCCAGTTCCAGGCGGATGCGCCCACAATGGCTGCTTTTCTCGGTCAGTTCGGCGTGACGGCGCAGGAGATGGCATCGACCAAAGTCTCGCTGTTCTGCTACCCGCATGCGCCAGTGGCTGCCTTGTTCGATGCCTGGCAGGGCGGGGCGCAGGCGATCACCTGCCTGGTGCCGGAAGGCGTGGCGGCAGGAGCGGTCGAGGCCTTCCTTGAAGCGCCTGCCAGCGCTGGCGCGGCGCGCACCCGTGGCGCGCTGACGCTGCGCGTGCTGCCGTTCGTGCCGCAGCCCGACTACGACCGCCTGCTGTGGGCCTGCGACCTCAATGTCGTGCGCGGGGAAGACTCCTTCGTGCGCGCCCAGTGGGCCGGCCGCCCCTTCATCTGGCATATCTACCCGCAAGATGAAAACCTGCACCACAAAAAGCTGCGCGCCTTCCTGCAGCGCTACGCAGCCGGACTGGAAAGCCTGTCCGCGCTGTCGCTGTGCTGGAACGGCGCCACCCCGGCCGATCCCGATCCGGCACCGCTGTGGCCCGCATTTGAAGCCGCGCTGCCCGAATTGCATGCGCGCGCCGACGATTGGCAGCGCCAGATGTTGGCAAACGGCGATCTCACCAGTAATTTGCTGAACTTTGCCGCTTCGCTTAGGTCATCGCGGCCCGGATAAGGTACAATATTCGGTTAATTTCTAACGTATTTTTACCTCGATCAAACGTGAGCTTCCGGCGTCATGCCAGCAGGCGACAGATGATTTTTATGCAACCCACTTTTTACGTACACTCTTTATGAAACCTGCAAAAGAAATTCGTGTTGGCAACATCATTATGGTTGACAGCAAGCCTATGATCGTGTTGCGTTCCGATGTCAACGGCTCGAGCCGCACGGGCTTCACCTATAAATGGAAGATGAAGAATCTTCTGAACAACAGCCCGATGGAAAACGTTTTCCGTGGCGACGACAAGTTCGACGTCGTCGTGCTGGACAAGAAGCCGGTCACCTACTCGTACTTCGCCGATCCGCTGTTCGTTTTCATGGATACTGAGTACAACCAGTACGAAATCGAAGAAGAAAACCTGGGCGATGCACTGCATTACCTGAAAGACGGCATGGAATGCGAAGCCGTGTTCTACGACGGCAAGGCCATCTCGGTCGAGCTGCCAACCACGATCGCACGCAAGGTTGCTTACTCCGAGCCAGCAGTCAAGGGCAATACGTCGGGCAACGTCCTGAAAGAAGCCAAGCTGGAAAACGCGATCGAAGCGCACAGCCACTCGGTTCAGGTGCCACTGTTCGTCAGCACCGACGACGTCATCGAAATCGACACCCGCACCAACGAATACAAGCGCGTCGTTCGTAACTGATCACGTTGCCGTTCAAAAAAAACGCTGCCTCATGGGCAGCGTTTTTTTTCGTCCGTACGGCGCGATTACTTCGATTTTTTGGCCTTGGCGAACACCGGACCCCATAGCGGGTGGCCGCTTTCGCCGGGCGCGAGCGCGAATGCCGGATCGAGCCTGAAGGCTTTCTCGAAATGCTGGCGGCAAGGGGCCGGACGCGAGGTCACGCAGTAGCTGAAGGCCATGTACTTGTGCGCGGTGACCTGGGTGGCCCTGGAGCCGCCAGTAACGTCGGCCGCGCCGAGGCGCTTGATGGCCTCGTTGTACGAGCCCTGGTTATACAGTTCGATGCCTTCGTTGAGCGCCACCTGATCGGCGCTGACGGTCGGCGTGGACGGCACGACCGGCGGCGGTGGACGCGGGGTGGGCGGGCGCGGCGCCGTCGGGCGGGGAGTCGCGCTCGTCTTGGGCGGCGGTTCAGTGGTGGCGCAGCCGGACAGCGCGAGGCCAGCGGCCACGACGGCGGAGATCAGGAAGTGTTGGGATCGGTTCATGCCTCGATCTTAATGCGTTTATTTGGGCTGCGCTGTGAAATCATGTTCAATCGTGCGTGACTTGTTTTTGCTGGTGTCGAGATTCAGCTGGAAATCCTGGAAGCCGGGATTGGCGATCCGGATCTTGTGTTTGCCGGCCGGCAGCGTCAGCTTTTTCAGGGGCGGCGTGACGCCGGCTTCCTTGCCGTTGACATAGATCGTGCCCCATGGCTTGATCGACAATTTATAGTTGAATGTTTCTGGCGCCGCATCGGCGGCCGGATCGGCCAGCACATCGGCGGCAGCGACCGCCTCGCCCGCAACGGCAGGCGTGGCAGCGGCAGTCTCGCCTGGCACGGGCGTCTCGGCCGGGGTGGCGGCCACGGCCACGGGCACGGGTGCCGGCGGGGGCGGCGGCAGGGCGGAAGCGTCGGCTACCGGCGGCTGGGCCGGCGCGACCATGATCGTGTCGGACGGCTTGGACAGCAGCGAATACAGGCCGACCGCGATCGCGGCCACCATCACCACGCCGGAGGCGGCAATGCCGGTCCACGGCGGCAAGCCCTTGCCGGCCGGCTTGGCCGACTTGTCGGCCGTTTCCGGTTTCGGCCGGCGCGAGGACCTCGCTTGCGGGTCCTGGCGGGACGAACCGCTGGCGGACTTGGACAGGTTCGGCTTGACCGGACCGGTCACGGGCGATTTCGCGGCGGAAGCGGCGGCGGCAGCACCAGGCGGCGCGGCAGCAGCGGCCGCATCCGGCAGGCGGTCGACCGTGGCAAAGCGCTGGGCCGGGCCGGTAGGGCGGGCGCGCGGCGCTTCGCCGCCGGTTTCGATGCCGAGCAGGGCGCGGAAGGCGTCGATGGTCTGCGGACGGTCCTGGGCCAGCACGGCCAGGCCTTTGTCGATGGCCGCCAGAAATTCCTGGCTGTAGCCGGGCAGGCCGCGTTCGGCCAGCGGCTTGACCGGATCGCGTACCATGCGCGCGATCGAGGTCGCGGGCGGTTCCTTGATGATGGCAAAAAACATCACCGCGGCCAGCGCGTAGATGTCGGTGTACGGGCCCTGGTCGAGCGAGGCGTCGCCGGCGTACTGTTCCACCGGCGCGTAGCCGGGTTTCAGGATCACGGTCAGGCCGCGCGTGCGGTCGCCGATGATCTGGCGCGCCGAGCCGAAGTCGAGCAGCACGGCATCGCCGCTTTCCTGCACGATGATGTTGTCCGGAGACACGTCGCGGTGCAGGATTTTCATGGTGTACAGCATCTCGAGGGCGTCGAGAATCTGCTTCATCACCTTCTTGCACCACGCTTCCGTGACCAGTTCCGGACTCTGGGTGACGATATCCTTGATGGTGCGGCCATCGTAATACTGCATGGCCGTGTAGGCGGTGCGGTTCTGTTCCCAGAAACGGTGCACCTTGACCAGCGACGGGTGGTCGAACTGGGCCAGGAAGCGCGCTTCGTTGATGAAGCTTTTCAGCCCCACATTGAAGGTTTCCTGGTGCCGTTCGGCGCGCACCAGGATGCTGTTGTCGCTGGCGCGCGTGGCCAGCACGCCCGGCATGTATTCTTTCAGGGCCACGCTGCGCTGCAGCGAATGGTCGAACGCCATGTAGACGATGCCGAAGCCGCCTTCACCGAGCACGCCGGTGATTTCGAAGTCGGCCAGCCTGGTGCCGATCGGCAGGCAGTTCTCGGAGCCGGGGGCGAGCGCGTTCATACGATCTCTCTCTCGACGCGGATGGCGTACGCGGAGAAGTTGTCGCGCACCTTGTCGGTGCCTTCCAGGGCCGCCTCGGCCAGCGCGCACATGGCGGTCAGCCATTGCTCGCTGTTGCCCGATTCGGCCAGGGTGCGTTCCATCTCGTCTTCGTGCACCCATTCCCACAAGCCATCGCTGCACACCAGCAAGGCGTCGCCGTCGAGCAGCTGGACCGGGCCGTCGCCGAGCGCGACCGGGGTTTCGCCTTCGGCGCCAACGGCGGCGAACAGGATGTTGCGCTGGGGATGGCTGCGCAGCTGGTCGGCGCGTGCATAGCCGGCGTCGATCAGTTGCTGGGTCAGGCTGTGGTCGCGCGTGGCGCTGACCAGCTTGGCGTCGCGGAACAGGTAGATGCGCGTATCGCCCAGATGCGCCCATAAAGCATGGGCATTGGCCTGGTCCACCAGCAAGGCGGCCACTGTGGCGCTCATGTCATGGTTTTGCGGTTGAATCTGTTTGTTTTTCGCAACACTTGCGATGGCATGGGCCGTGTAGGACAGCAAAGCATGGGCGCCGAAAGCCGGCACGCTGGCAAATTTTTCCAGCATCGACTCGACCACGATGTTCGCGGCGACCTCGCCGCCCTCGTGTCCGCCGGCGCCATCGGCAATGATGAAGCAGGAAATATCGCCGTGCTGGGCCTCGCCGACGGCGTCCTGATTGCTGGCCCGCATGCCGATTTCGCTGATGCGGGTCCAGGCCAGGCGGATCGGATTGCGCTCAACCATTGCTGGTGCCGGCGGCATTCGAACGCTCGACTTCTTTCTCATACGCGGCCAGGAAAGCGGGGCCGAAGATGGTCTTGAACTGGTCTTTCGCTTCCGCTTCGGCCGTGTGATAAGCCTGCTTGTACGTCTTCCAGATCTCGGCCTGGCGGCGCGAGGGTATCAGGGTCCCCATCATGCCGCCGCCCGACACTTCCGCCTCGAACAGCTCGGGTTTCAGGCGCGCCATCATGGCGCCCATGCTGGCGCGGGTGCCGGCCACCATGCCTTTCTGGTGGCTGCGCAGGTCGTTGTAGGCATCGTCGATCGATTCGAGCGGCTCCATGAAGCCGGGCATTTTCTTGCGCAGCATCTGGGTCAGCACGGTCTGGCTGTCCGGGAAAAACTTGAGCGGGTTATTGTTGCGCATCACAACCATCGTGACATCGGCCTTGACCTCCTGCTTGACCAGCGAGCGCAGGGCCAGCAAGTCGATGGTACCTTGCAGCGAGCTGGCCATCAGCTTGCCCATCAGTTCCATCAACTCCGGCGTCAGGCCGGAACCGAGCGCATCGGCGGGTATGCCGGCGCCACGCAGGAAGGCCTGCTTCAGTGTTTCAATGTCATCAAGCACGACGTTAGTATTCATGAGTGCGGGGCCGCGGGGAGCGTCGATGTTTATCTCAAGCAATCATGCCAGATTTAACGATTAAGCGCATCAATCGGATGAACCTAATTTATGCATTTTGCCTCATGACAACGCAATTTGCCGTATCTTCCGGCATGAACACCGGTCTGGGTGGTCATGCAACGGCCCTGCTGCTTATTTGCTGGGCAGCAGGGCGCGCGACACGTTTAGTGTAGCTGCATAAGTGTCCCGCCGCAAAGCCCAGCTCATCGGTTGCGCAACAGGATGCGCTACGGCATCGCTTCGCCGCGCTGCCTCAGGCGTCGATAAAGCGCATCTTGAAGCTGCGGCCCTTGATGTTGCCGAAGTCGCGCCCGAGCTTGTTGCCCGCGTTGAGGCGCTGGAATGCCTGCTCGGCCACGTGGCGGTCGAGTGCGACATAGGTCATGAACTCGAACACATTGATCTTGCCGACCTGTTCCTTGGTCAGTCCGGCGTCGCCGGTCAGCGCGCCCAGCAGGTCGCCCGGGCGCAGCTTGTCTTTCTTGCCGCCCATGATGACCAGGGTGACCATCGGCGCCGGCGCGGCCGCTTCGCCATCGTCGGCCAGTTCCGACAGCGGATGCCAGCTGACCGGTGCGTGCTGGTATTCCTCGATCAGCTTGACCCATTTCTTTTCGTTCGGTGCGCACAGGGTCAGCGCCAGGCCCGACTCGCCGGCGCGGCCGGTGCGGCCGACGCGGTGGATGTGCACTTCGGTGTCTTTCGACACGTCGGCATTGATCACCGCGCCCAGGTTGGCGATGTCGAGGCCGCGCGCGGCCACGTCGGTTGCCACCAGCACCGAACAGCTGCGGTTGGAAAACAACACCAGGATCTCGTCGCGCTCGCGCTGTTCCAGTTCGCCGTACAGCGCCAGCGCCGAAAAGCCCTGCGCGCGCAGTTCGTCGGCCAGTTCGCGGCAATGGACCTTGGTGTTGCAAAAGGCCAGGGCCGAGACCGGCTTGAAATGCTTGAGCAGGCGCCCGACCGCCTGGTCGCGGTTGTCGAAGCCGACTTCATAGAAGCGCTGCTCGATCTGGTCGCCGCTGTGCTGGGCTTCGACCACCACTTCCACCGGGTTCCTCAGGAACGATTCGGTGGCGCGGCGGATATCGTCCGGATAGGTGGCTGAAAACAGCAGGGTCTGGCGGCGCGACGGGCAGGCGCTGACGATGCCGGCGATTTCGTCGTAGAAACCCATGTCGGTCATGCGGTCCGCTTCGTCCAGCACCAGGGTCTGCACCTTGGACAGGTCGATGCTGCCGCGGCCGAGGTGGTCGCGGATGCGGCCCGGCGTGCCGACCACGATGTGGGCGCCGTGTTCGAGCGAGGCGATCTGCGGGCGCATGGGCGCGCCGCCGGTGAGCGTGAGCACCTTGATATTGCCTTCGCCGCGCGCCAGGCGGCGCAGTTCGTTGGCCACCTGGTCGGCCAGTTCGCGCGTGGGGCACAGCACCAGGCCCTGCACCGCGAACCAGGCGGGGTTCAGCTTGTGCAAAATGCCGATGCCGAAGGCGGCGGTCTTGCCGCTGCCGGTCTTGGCCTGGGCGATCAGGTCGCGCCCGTCGAGCACGTGCGGCAGGCTCTTGGTCTGGATGTCGGTCATCTCGCGATAGCCGAGCGAGTCCAGATTGGCCAGGAAGGTGGCGGTGAGCGGCAGGGTGGCGAAGGCGTTTGGATTCATGGTGGTGCTCTGGCAAAAGGGGAGGGCCTCAGTCTAACAGGCGACCGGAGATGGATGAACTGCGATGGCGCGGCACGGCTGCCGCGCCGGGGATGTTACGCGGCAGCCCAGTTGGGCAGGCCGGTCAGGTCGGTATTGTCGTCGCGCCGCCACACCGGCAGGCCGCTGGCATCGGTTTCGTCGAGCAGTTCGAGCTGTTGCTGGCGGATGACGGCTTTGCGCTGGCGCGGCACCGTGGTGCGGCGCGCTTCGGCAGGGGGATGAACGAGCGGCGCAGCCGCGCCGAACCCCGGCAGATCGAAGGTCGCGTTATCTTTTTTGTCTCTCATGGGAAGCGCGGTGGACTGGCTTGAAGGCAGCTAGTCCCTTTCTAAAAACAAAAGCCCGGCTGTGTGAAGAGTCGGGCTCAGTTCAAAATGTGTTTGGTTGCGGGGACAGGATTTGAACCTGTGACCTTCGGGTTATGAGCCCGACGAGCTGCCAGACTGCTCCACCCCGCGTCTGAGCGGCGAATTGTACAGGGGTTCTCGGACAAGTGCAATGGCCGGAAATAATTTAGGCATCCCGGCCCACTGCTGCGAGCTGTGTTGACGGCCATGCTACAGTTTGCAGCCATCGATGAATTGCGCCCATTTGCCCATGCATATCCCGACACTGCACACCGAACGACTTGACCTGCTGCCGCCGTCGGCCGCATGCGCGCAGATGTACGACGCCTTTTATACGGACGCCGATGCGTCGCGTCCTTACGGCGGTCCGCTCACCAGCGCCGCCGCCTGGTCCCGGCTCGCTGCCGACCTGGGGGCCTGGCATCTGCAGGGTTTCGGCGTGTGGGCTATCCAGCAGCGGGACTGCGGCGACTTGCTTGGGGTATGCGGTTTCTGGCAGGGCAAAGATTGGCCGCGCGAGTTGACCTGGTGGCTGCTGCCGAAGGCACGCGGCGCCGGTACCGCCCAGGAAGCGTCGCGCGCCGTGATCGAGCATGCGTTTCACGTGTTTCGGTGGGAGTCGGTCGACACGTACATGAATGACGATAACCACGCGGCGCGCGCGCTGGTGCTGCGCCTTGGCGCAACATTGACAGGGCGTTCGCGCTTTCCGGATGGTCTGGAGCGTGACGTTTTTCGTCTTCCCCGGCCGAACCCGATGCCGGCTTCCGAAGAATAAGGGCAGGCCGTGTTTGCGGGCGCTTGAGGCGACCTTCAGGGCAAGCCGTAACGCTCGCGCAGCGCTTGCAGGGTGCCGTTCTTTTCCAGCCGCCCGATGGCGGCGTTCACGCGCGCCAGGTCATCCGGCGTGGTGCTGGCCCGGCTGAGCATCAGGTGCACCGGCGCCTGCAGCAGTACAAAAGGCAGCTGGCGCAGCACCAGCTTCTGGCGCTGCGCTTCATACAGCACGGCGGCGCGGTCGCCCATGATCAGCGGGGCGCGTCCGGCGCCGAGCATGCGCATGCCCTGCTCGAACGAGCCGAAATCGAACAGGCGCCCGCTGGCGCGCAGCGTTGGCGCGGCGTGCGCGAATTCCGATCCGTACCAGCCGATGCGCGGCGCCAGCAGGGCGGTCTGTCCGCGCGCCAGCACCGGCATGCTATTGATGCCCGCGTAGCGCGCATAGTCGCGCGCCAGGACGAACAGCGCCACCGTCTCGTGGCGGTAGGCGTTGGAAAAGCGCGCGAAACGGCGCCGTTCGGGCGTGTCGGTGGCGGCCAGCATCAGGTCGAATTCGCCGCGCTCGAACAGCAGCATGCGCCGCACCGTCGGCATCGGCGGCGCCGTCACCAGGGTGCAGCCGGCTTCCTTGAAGATGGCCTTGGCCATGTCCATATCGAGGCCGGTCTGGACGTTTTCCTCATTGGTGAATGAGTAGGGCGGCCACTCCTCGCTGACCATGTTCAGCGGCCGGCTGCAGGCGCGCGCCTGCCCGCTCGCCAGAAAGGCGGCGGCCAGCAGCGCCGTTACAGTGCGCGCAGACGCCATAGCGATGTCAGTTCGGCAGCGCGCGCGGCATGCAGCGGGTCGCTGGGGTCGCTGGCGCGCGGGTGGGTGGGGCGCACGTCGTGGCGCTCGATCACCTGCAGGCCGCCGGCCGCGATCAGGGCCAGCAACTGCTCGCGCGGACGCAGGCCGAGGTGCTCGGCCAGGTCGGACAGGATCAGCCAGCCCTCGCCGCCGGGCGCCAGGTGGGCCGCCAGGCCTTTCAAAAAGCCCTTGAGCATGCGGCTGTCCGGATCGTACACCGCGTATTCGATCGAGGAACTCGGGCGCCCCGGCAGCCAGGGCGGATTGCACACCACCAGGTTGGCGCGTCCTTCGGGGAACAGGTCGGCCTGGACCACGTCGACCGTGCCCGACACGCCCAGGCGCTGCAGGTTCTCGCGCGCGCAGGAGAGGGCGCGCGCATCCATGTCGGTAGCGACCACGCGCTTGACGCCGCGCTGCGCCAGCAGGGCCGCCAGCACCCCGGTGCCGGTGCCGATATCGAAGGCCAGCGCGCACGCGGGCGGCAGCGGCGCGTCGGCCACCAGCGCCACGTACTCGCCGCGGATTGGCGAAAACACGCCGTAGTGGGGGTGGATGCGCGCTTCCAGCGCCGGGATGTCGACGCCGTTCTTGCGCCACTCGTGGGCGCCGATCAGGCCAAGCAGTTCGCGCATCGATGCCACGAACGGTTCGTCGCCGCGTCCGTAGGCTTCGTTGCAGGCTTGCCTGACGTCCGGCGCGCGGCGCAGCGGCACGCTGTAGTCGGCCTCGAACGGCAGCAGCAGCATGGCCAGCGTGCGTGCGCGCTGCGACTGGGCCTGGCGGTGCAGGTGAAACGCGTCGGCCGCCGAGGCGGGCACCTTGGCCGGCTTGGCGCGGCCGCCTTTATGGTCGGCGCGCCGCGCCAGCGCCTGCAGCAACTGGCGCGCGTTGTGAAAGTCGCCGCGCCAGAGCAGGGCGGTGCCTTCGCAGGCCAGGCGATAGGCCACATCGGCCGGGGTCTTGTCATCGGCGATGACCACCTTTTTTGGCGGCGGCATGCCGCTCTCGGAGCGCCAGCGCGCGGTGCGCGGCTGGCCCTCTTCGGTCCAGTGGATGCGCGCCGGGGCGTCGGCAGTGTGTTCAGGTTGCATGGGGGCGATCGGTCAGTGGTGCAAAAACGGAAAACGGCAAGCGCCCCGTGCGGGCGCGGGGCGTCAATATCACTATTATACGTGGGCAGGCCGCGCCCTCAGGCGCTGGCGAAGATGCTGCCGGCAGGGGTGCCGCCGTAAGAGTCGGCCAGTGCCTTGCTGCGGTCTACCGGCGCCGCAGCCGGTTCTTCCGCGCGCGGACGGGGCGCGAGCAGGGCGGCGCGGTCGACCAGGCGCAGCAGCCGCAGGCTCAGATTGCCGCCCGGGCTGTCGCCATTCTCGCCGGACGATCCATGGACGGGCGCCTGCAGCTCGCGTCCGAGCAGTTTGAACAGTTCGTTCAGGCTGCCGGGGAACTTGACGGGTGGCAGTGGTTTGCCGGTTAGCACCAGCACATCGGGCGCATCGAGCTGGGCCGGGCGGCCGGCGGGCGATGCCGTTTCGGTGGCGAGCTTGGCGCTGGCCTCGTAATTGACTTCCAGCTCGAAATCGAAGGCCTGGCCGTCGGCCGTGACCAGCTGGCCGGTGCCGATGAAGCTGGCGCTCTCGTTGAGGGAAAAGGCGCTGCTGCGCACGCTGCCGCTCTGGCTGGCCGAGGCTGAAAACGCCGACTGGGCCTGCACCGATACCGCATCGAACTTGACGCTGGCGCCCCTGGCGGCGTCGCCGAACAGTTTGCCGACGAAGGTATCGAGAAATTTTTGGGCTACATCGACGGTCGACGTGGCCAGCTCGGTCGCGCGGGTCGTCAGGCTCTGCGAGGACAGGCTGACGTTATCGTTGTACAGGGAGACCGGATCGACCACCGGCAGGCGCGCGGCGACATTGCCGCTGGCCGGCGCCAGCTGCGCGCCGACACCCCTGCCGCCAGCCTGCGCGGGGGCAGGAAGAATGGTGGAAGCGGGCGGGCGGGCGCTCAGGACGGACAAGAAAGACATGGCGGTCAGACAATAAAAAAGTTGCGTTACTGACCATAACGGCAGTCATGCCGATTACTTTAGTTATTTTTCTATTATTTTTTTATTGCCTTGAGGCATCTCAATCAATGGTGATGGGACCATTGCCCTTCCGGCGCTGCGAGATAGGATTCAACAGCGTCCTTGTTTCCGGTGGCATGGCGTTTCAGGACCCCGCACCCGCACACGCCCTGGTAGGGCTGGATGTGGGAACAGGCGGAAACTTTCTGCAGGAAGACTTTGACGGGTTTCTCGCAGTTGGCGCATTTGAAAGTGAGCACGCGGGCGGGTTTTGACATAGGGAAGATCCGGACGTAAAAAACGCGCATTTTATCATCGGGGTGCGCACACGCAGTCAACTGCTGGCCTGGCCCAGCGTTAACGGAGCAGGCCCCCGGGCGAAGTGATCGAGACAGGATGCATGATGAACACCGACAAGCAACCAAGCAAGGAAAGCGTGCGCCAGTGGCTGCGCGCGCAAATCGCCCAGCGCCGCCCGCCGCCCGACCCGCAGGAAATCCGGCGCGAACTGGGATGGGAGCTGGCCAAGGTGCGCCCGGCCAAGCCGAAACGCCAGGATTGACGCCTGCCGCTATTGGACGGTCCCGGTACTGCTGCCGCCGCCGTTCGGTTGCAGCAGGATGCGCGTTGCAATGCGCTCGCTCACCTCCTGCACCTGCGAGATCACGCCGGCCTTGCGGCCCATCGATTGCAGCCCGTCCAGCGCATCCATGGCTGCCCTGAGGGTGTCGCTATCGAGGCTGCCCAAACCTTCGTCGATGAATAGCGACTCGACCTTTACCCGGTTCGATGACAGCGATGCCACTCCGGCGCCAGCGCCTTTCAGGGCGTCGACAGTATGTTGGTATCAAATAGGACTAGCCGCATTCAGCCCTCGTCTCGATTTGATATTGAAGACCGTCTTTGGGTGTGTCGTCGCGATCTTTCCACATGCCGAACATCGAGTTGAGTGCCGCTGTGCGCCTGGCACGTGCGCTCTTCAATGCCTCCTCGCTTGATTCCTGCTCGTTCGGCGAATGATTAGCCGGAAGGGGCGCAGCCAACCCGGCGTCGGACGCGCTTGTGGCTACGTCCAAACGCAATTGCTCGCTTGCATCTTTGACGTCGATATTGCAGCTGACTGAAGTGTGCGCCAGCGGGACGCACACGGTCACCCCCGCACCGGCGCTGCTGGACCAGGTGAATCGAAAAACATTCGTGACTTCGACGCTTTTCCCTTTGTCACCAGAAGTGCTGACGTAGTTCAGGTGGAAATGCGTCGAATACGATGGCTTCGACGATGTGCCGGGCCCGATGCCGGTCAGCGAATCCTGGTCGTCACGAGGCAACGCGTCCTCGGCAGAGGGATGCTCCGGGTCTGGTGTGAAGGAGCCGCAATTTTCAGAAAGTGAGCTCATCTTTTGCTCCCGTTGGTCGATTCATGCCATTTCAGTCTAGCGCACTTCAGCCGTAACGTCCCGGCGCTTCAGTACAAAAATTGACATGGTCGCCGGCTGGAAATTCGGCTGCCGCCAATGCACCCGCGTGCCTAGCTGTTGTGCCCGCTCAGCGGCCATCCGGTCCCCGCTGCTACAGTCAAAGCGGACGGTCAACCGGAGAACGCCATGCTTGCTCGAATTCGACTTTTGCTGTGCGCGTCGCTATGCACTGCGCTCGCCATGCCGACAACGGCGGCGGTGCGTTTCGTGGCACTGGGCGATGCCGGCGAAGGCAACCCGGCCCAGTACGCGATCGGCAAGGCCATGACGGCGCTATGCGCGCGCAAGGGTTGCGACTTCGTGATTTATCTCGGCGATAATTTCTACGGGCAAGGCATCACGCGTGCCGACGATCCCCAGTTCCAGCAAAAATTCGAGCTGCCGTACGCCGGCCTCGACCTGCCGTTCTACGCCATGCTGGGCAACCACGACTACGGCGATCCGCCCCTGGACTACTGGAAGCCGCAGTTCCAGATCGCCTACACCTGGCGCTCGGCGCGCTGGAAAATGCCGCACCCGTTCTACCGGGTCCAGAAAGACGAGGTGGCCCTGTTCGCGCTCGACACCACCGGCTACCTGCAGGGCGTCAACACCGACGTGCAGCGCGCGTGGCTGGCCGGCGCCCTGGCCATTTCCGGAGCAAGGTGGAATATCGTCGCGGGCCACCATCCCTACCTGTCCAACGGTGAGCACGGCAACGCGGGGAACTATGAAGGCTGCGGCAATTTTTGCCCGGCGATCGTCAACGGGGCGCCGCTCAAGCAGCTGTTCGAGGATATTGTTTGCGGCAACGCCGACATTGTCCTCAGCGCGCACGACCACAATCTGCAATGGCCCAAGTCGCGCTGCGGCACTGAATTCATCATTTCCGGCGCCGGCTCGAAAACCACGCGCCTGGTGCGGCGCGACGCCAATCCGGTGCATTTTGAATATGACCGCACACCCGGCTTCCTGTGGGCCAGCATCGAGGGCGAGCGTTTCAGCGCCGAGTTCTACGACCTCGATGGCAAGCTGCTGTACAAGCGCAGCATCAGCAAGGCCGCGCCGCCCGCCTGGCGCTGCACCCGGCCGTGGCCCGGGTACGCCGGCTGCCTGCCGGCGCAGCTCCGGCCCGAGGCCGGCGGCGCCGGCGACTGAACCTCAGGCCGCGGCGCGCCAGGTATTGCGCCCGGCCTGCTTGGCCTGGTACAGCTGCATGTCGGCCTGCTGCAGCAGCGCGTCTGGATCGGGCGTCCCATCGGGCGTCCCATCGGGCGTGCCGCCGCTGAAGTAGGCCAGGCCGATGCTGGCCGACACCGACACCGTGACCATTCCCAGCTCGAACGGCGCCTGCATCGCGCCGACGATCTTGGCCGCGATGGCCTCCGCGTCTTCCGGGCGCGCCAGCTTTTCCATGATGATGGTGAATTCGTCGCCGCCCAGGCGCGCCACGGTATCGCTGGCGCGCAGGGTTTGCGTCAGGCGCGCGGAGAACGCCTTGAGCAGGGCGTCGCCCACGTGGTGGCCATAGGTATCGTTGACCGGCTTGAAATGGTCGACGTCCATGTACATCAGCGCCATCAGATGGCCATCGTCGGCGCTCTCGCGCATGGCCACGCTGAGCTTGTGCAGAAAGCCGGCGCGGTTGGCCAGCCCGGTCAGGGCGTCGACCTGGGCCAGCTTGAGCAGGCGCTTCTTCTCGCGCTTTTGCGAGGTGATGTCCTGGCGCATGACGTGAAAGCCGACCACCGTCACGCCATCCTCGCCCAGTTGCGGAATATAGGTCACTTCCAGCGCCCGTTCGGCGCCTTCGGGCCCGTCGTGTTCCTCGAAGACCAGGGTCTCGCCCTTGAGCGCGCGCAGGATGTACGGTTCGAGCGTGGCGAAACGCTTTTCGCCCACGGTCTGGCGCACCGTCATGCCCGGCACGGCGGCGCCATCGCGCCCGAACTCGCGGTGATAGGCCAGGTTGTGGAAACGGTAGACCTGGTTGGCGTCGATGTAGGCCACCATGGCCGGCAGCGTATCGGCGATGGTGCGCAGGCGCGCCTCGCTTTCGCGCAGCGCCAGTTCGGCTTCGCGCAGGGTGGTGATGTCGTCGATGGTACCCACAAAGCCTTCGATCCGGTCGCCGATGCGCACCGCCGCCACCTTGACCGAGGTCCATGCCAGGCTGCCGTCCGGATGCAGGCAGCGCACCACTTTCTTGAACGGCTCGGGGTTCTTGCGCTGGTGCTGGAAGATGGCATTGAGGCTGTCGCGTTCCTCCGGGTGCAGCGCGCCGGTCCAGCCGCGGCCCAGGGCCTGCTCGCGCGTCAGGCCGGTGATGGTCTCGAACATGCGGTTGACGTAGGTGCAGTTGCCGCGCAGGTCGGCGCGGATCAGGCCGAGCGGGGACGCGTTGGTGATCGCGGTCAGCTGCGCTTCGCTGTTGCGCAGGTTCTGTTCCTGCTCATGGCGCCGCGTCACGTCTTCGGCGATGCATAAAATGTATTCGATGGTGCCGGCGCTGTCGAACAGCGGCACCGACACCGTGTGCAGGTAGCGCAGTTCGCCGTCGGGCCGGCGCAGCGGTTTTTCGGGCAGGTCCACCGCCGCCGGACTGGCCAGCATGGCGCGGTCTTCCTCCGGGCTGCAAAGGGCGAAATCGGGGGCGAAGGCGATGCAGTCGGTCTTGCCGATGACGTCGTCGGCGGCGTAGCCGGTGGCCGCTTCGGCGGCCTTGTTCCACACCACCATGGTGCCGAAACTGGCCGGGCGCACGCTCTTGACGTAAATGAGCAGCGGCAGGTGCTCGATGAGCGACTGCAGAAAGCCGCGGTTGCCGCTGATTTCGAGTTCGGCCAGCTTGCGCGCGCTGATGTCGCGCCAGCTCACCGCCACGCCGCCCGGAATCGGCACGATCTGGTGGCGGATCCACACCGCCCGCTCGCCGGGGGCGCGCAGTTCGACTTCTTCTTCGAGCGGGTGCGATTCGAGCAGCACCTGCGCGTAGCGTTCGAGGAAAGGCGGGTCGACGTCGCACGGCAGCAGCGGCAGGATGCCCTGTCCGGTGACGGCGCCGCGCGTGTGCCCCAGCATGGCCGCGCCCTTGTCGTTGATGTCGGCCACGACGAAGTCGATGATCTTGCCCTCGGCGTCGCGGCGGGCCTTGAGGAACATGACCCCATCGAGGCTGCCTTCGGCCGCCGCGCGCGAGGTGGCCTGGGCGTCGCGCGCGGCGCGCATGCTGGCGCGCAGGCGCGCGCTCTGGCGCATCAGCAGCGCCGTCACCGCGACGATGGCCAGGGTCGCGGCCAGCGCCATCCACAGGTAGCGGATGCGGTGGCGCTCGAATTTTTCCATCGCGGCGCGCTCGGTGATGCCCACCACCGCCACCAGCGCGTAGCGGTCCATGTCGCTGTAGCTGTAGATGCGCGCGATGCGGTCCGGCGGCGCGGTCGCTTCCAGTTCCTCGGTGGGCACGCCGCCCACTTTGCGCGCGCTGAAGCCCAGGCGCTCGCCGACGAACAGGCGCTCGCCCACGCGCCCGATGGTCAGCCGGGCGTCGTGCGCCCACAGGAACAGGGCCGCCTCGTCGTCGACGTTGACGCGGTCGTAGTCGTCGACGAAGTAGAGCGGATCGATCATGATCACGATGGCGCCGGCGAACTTGCCGTCGCCGTCGTTGAGGCGGCGCGCGATCTGGATCAGCCACTTGCCGCTGCGCGGCTCGACCACCGGGGTCGAGAACTGGGAGGCGTCGCCGGCGCCGCCCGCGAGCGCCAGGAACCAGGACGTGGCGGCGGTGGGGCCGGGACCGGCGCTGAAGCCATTGGCGCTGTCGAGTACCTTGCCGTGGCGGTCGATCAGGGCCATCGGCAGGTTGAGCTTGGCCGGCAGCACGCTGTCGAGCAGGCCGTTGCGCTGGGCGAATTCGGCCAGGCGCAGGCCGCCGTCGGTTTCCTCGAATTTGAGCTTGAAGAGCTGGGTCGCGTGGTCGCTCTGGCGCAGGATGTGGCTGACATGTTCGGACAGCACGCGCGCCAGTGCCTGGCTGGACAGTACCGCATCGTGATGGGCGGCGGCGCGCTCGACCCCCATCTGGTGAAACAGGGTGATCCAGATGGCGGCCACCAGCGACAGCGCGAAGCACGGGAGCAGCATGACCCGGAACAGGCGCCTGGCTGATCGTCGAAATACGCTGGCGGAAGGAATAGGCGTCCCCTGATGGTTGGTTGGCATCAAAAGAAATGGCGAAATGGCGCGGCCAGAAATGCTTGAAATCGGGCCGCACCCTAACTTACATTCTGCGCGCAAATACCGGCGATGTGGTTGGCGCACTCAAAAAAATCTTGGGCGCAAGAACAAAGCATGACGTTTCGTCACTTAACGGAGGCGCCGCCGGCCCGCTTACCGCGAACGGCGCAACATTGCGTTGCATATGTGCCCACAAGAAACCGATTGATGGCGCGCCGCTTGCGCTAGATCAAACCTGCGGTGTCGGAGTTCCTTACACTGGTTTCTCCGGGCTGACGCAAGAGTTCATAAAGAACAACTGCAAGCCTGCCAAAACACACGACTCCAGCCAGGCTCCCGCGCACCAGCGTCCGGATCTTGAGTATGCGGGCAACTTTTGAGGAGACCGAATGTTAACGGCGACATATACCCTGGTTGCACTGTCTGTCGAGCAAGCCAAGCTTCGCGCGCAGGTACAGGCTTTGCAAAAGCTGCTTCATTCCACGTTCGCGCATCAGAATGCGCTCGCCGCAGGGCAGGTGGGTGCCGCCTGCGACACCGTCAAGCGCCTGTACGAAAATTGCCACTGGCGCAAGATCGACATGTTCCTGGTGCCGGCGATCCGCAAAGCCAGTCCCGCCGCCGACCGGCTGCTGCTCGACCTGGAAGAGCTGGGCCGGGCCGCCACCGACGCGGTGGGCGTGCTGGTGGTGCGGCTCGGCTTCCAGGCGCTCGACACCTATGCCAGCGTGGCCCAGTTCTGCGCCGCGCTCGAAGCGTTTTGCAGCGCCACGCTCAAGCGCCTGGAGCGCGAGGAGCACGAGCTGTTTCCGGTGGCACGGGCCGTGATTTCCGGCGAGGCGTGGTTTTCCATCGCCAACGAAATGCTGGCGCAAGATGCTTATGTGCAAGAACGCAAACCGTCGCGCCAGGCCATCGTGCTGTCGCGCCGTGGGCATGACGGCGAGCACGAGCGCATGGACGGCGGCGTCGAACGCCGCTTCGCGCCGCATTTCGCGCATTAACGCCGTCCGCCCGGCCGGCGCAGGGTGCGGGTTCCCGGGCGGGCTGGCGTTCGACGCGCCTGCGCCGGGCCAGGATGGCCCGAATTGCCGCAAGATGGCCCGGCCCGCGCCGATCGGCCTGTCCGGGCGGCGCAAGCCACCGGCAGTATCAAGCATTAATACTCCTTCCTATCGCGTGCTTTCCGCGCCATTCTTGCTATGATGGTGGTTTTGAATGGTTGATATCACGTCATGTTCGAATTCCTTTTCAAGCGACCGGCCGACAAGTCCGACACCCCTGCCGGAAAGTCCGCGCAGGCGAGCCCGAATCCAGCTCCGGCGGCCGCGCAGACCAGCGCGCTGCGTGCCCAGCAGGCCGAAAAGGTAGCCGCGCTGGCCGGCGATGAAGCCGCCGCCGTCGAGTTCATCCTGCAATCCGATTTTTCCGAGCTGCGCCTGGCCGCCGCCGAGCATGTGCATTCGGCCGCCGCGCTCGAACGCGTGCACGCCGCCATGCGCAATACCGACCGCCGCGTCGCCAAGCTGATGCAGTCGCGCCTGGACGCGCTGCGCCACCACCAGGCCGAGCTTGCGCGCGGCCAGGCTTGCATCGAGCAAGCCCAGGCCCTGCTCAAGGACGAGAAGCTCTCGCCCAACCAGGTTGCCGAGCTGGACCGCCGCTGGTCGGTGATCGCCGCGCCGGAACTGGCCGCCGGGTTCGATGCCATCCGCACCCGGCTGGCGCAGCGCCTGGAAGCCCAGGTGAGCTTGCAGCGCGCCATGATCGACAGCCTGACCGCCTTACGCGCCCTCGGCAGCAGCGGCCTGCGCGCCGCCGAGCTGGCAGAGCGCCTGGAACAGATGGCGCAAACCCACGCCGCCGCGCTGGCCGCACCGGAACACACTTCGCTGCCGCGCAGCCTGACCAACGAATTCGCCTCCGAGCACGCGCGCCTCTCCGCCTCGCTGGGCGCGCTGGAGCAGGGCCAGTCGGCCGTGATCGCGCGCGAAACCGCGCTGGCCGAATGGCGCGCCACGCCGCCCGGCGCGTTCAACCAGGACCAATTGAAAAAAGCCTGGCAGCAGTTGCCGCCGGCGCCGCCCGACGCCGCCGCCGACCTGCAGCAGCGCTTCGAGGTGCTGCTTGCCTCGGTGCCGGCGCCGGCCCCCTCGGCCCACAAGCCGAAAGAGGCGCGCAAGAACGCCCCCGCGCAGGCGCCCGACCAGCATTTCATCGATACGCTCGACGCCATGGAAGCGGCCCTGCAGCAAGGCTCCCTCGGCAGCGCGGCCGACATGGACAAGATCCTCAAGGACAGCAAGGGCACGCGCCTCACGCCAGCCCTGGCCGACCGCCTGGCGCACGCGCGCGCCGAACTCAAACGCCTGTCGGACTGGGCGCGCTGGGGCGGCAACGTCTCGCGCGAGGAACTGATCAAGGCGGTCGAGCAGCTCACCACGCAAAAACTGGCGATGAGCGAACTGGCCAAGAAAGTCGGCAGCATGCGCGAACGCTGGAAGGCGCTCGATACCTTGTCGGGCGCCGCGCCCAAGAGCCTGTGGGAGCGCTTTGACGCCGCCTGCAGCGCCGCCTACGCGCCGGCCGCCGCCCACTTCAAGCACCTGGCCGACGAGCGCCACACCAACGCGGCCAAGGCGCAGGCCCTGATCGCCGAAGCGGCGCTCGAAACGGCCAAGCTGGCCGGAGGCGAGAGCGTCGACTGGAAGCACATGGCGGCCACCGTGCAGCGCATGCGCCTGGCGTGGAGCCACCTGGGCGCGATCGACCGCAAGGAAAAGAAGCGCCTCGATCACGAATTCACCGATGCGCTCAACACCCTGCAGGCGCCGCTGGAACAGCAGCGCAAGAACGAAGTGGCCGAACGCGAAGCGATGATCGCCCAGGTGGCCGCGCTCGACGCGCACGACCGCCACGCGCTCGACACCCTGCGCTCGCTGCAGGAACGCTGGCAGGAGCATGCGCGCGCGGTGCCGCTCGAACGCAAGGCCGAGCAGGCGCTGTGGCAGAAATTCCGCGCCGCCTGCGATGCTGTTTTCGCGCGCCGCAAGGAAAGCGCCAACGCGGCCGACGCCGAACGGCGCAGCCACCAGGAAGCCAAGGACGCCATCAGCGCACGGCTGGAACAAGCCGCCGGCGCGCCTGACGCCGCCGCCCACGCCGCAAAACTGCTACGCGAAGCGGCCGCCGAATGGAACGCCATCGGCGCCGTCCCGCGCGCCAACGAAGCGAAGGTCGAGAAGCGCTATCACGCCGCCATCGCCGCGCTGCAGCACCATGTCGACGCCGCCAAACGCGACGCCAGCCGGGCCCAGGCCAGCGCGCTGCGCGACAAGCTGCGCCTGTGCCAGGAACTGGAAGCCCAGGTTGCCGCCGGCGGGGCTGACGCCGACAGCATCGACTGGAGCGCGCGCTGGAGCGCCTTGCCGGCGCTGGAGGCCAGTTACGAACGCACGCTGAAGGCACGCTTCGATGCGGCGCTGGCGGCGCTCGGCGAGGGCCGGGCGGCGTTTGCCGCGCTGCTCGAAAAAAACCGCGAGCCGCTGCTGCACGAAATCCTGCGCCTCGAGATCGCGGCCGGCATCGACAGCGGCAGCGAGTTCGCGCGCGAGCGCCTCAAGCTGCAGGTCGAGACCTTGCAGTCGTCCCTCAAGTCGGGCCAGAAGCCGGGCAACCAGGCGGCCCAGTTCCTGCAGCTGTGCGCCATGCCGGCGCTGGTGGATGACCGTACCGCGTCGCGCATCGAACACCTGTTCACGCGCATCGCCAGGGACGGCAAATGATGGCGGTGCGGGTCCAGACCGCCGACTTCGACCTGAGCACCGAAATGGCGGCCCTGCGCGCGCAGGATGCGCGCATCGGTGCGGTGGTCTCTTTTGTCGGCACCGTGCGCGACATGAACGACGGCGCCAGCGTGGCCGCCATGGAGCTCGAACATTATCCCGGCATGACCGAGCAGGCGCTCGAACGGATCGTGGCGCAGGCCGGTGAACGCTGGCCTTTGTATGGCGCGCTGGTGGTGCACCGGGTCGGGCCGCTGGCGCCGCTCGACCAGATCGTGCTGGTGGCATGCACCGCGGCGCACCGTGGCGAGGCATTCGCCGCCTGCGAATTCATCATCGATTACCTCAAGACCGACGCCCCGTTCTGGAAGAAGGAACAGACGCCGGACGGCGCGCGCTGGGTCGACGCGCGCGTGACCGACGACGCCGCGCTGGCCAAGTGGACCGCGAATTGGGCCGATAAATGAATTTTATCGCCGTCGGCGTGGGAGCCGCGCTCGGTGCGTGGCTGCGCTGGGGGCTGGGACTGTGGCTCGGCGCCCTGCACCCGACACTGCAGCTCGGCACCCTGGCCGTGAACCTCGGCGGCGGCTATCTGATCGGCGTGGCACTGGGCTTTTTCGCGGCGCACCCGCTGCTGCCGCCCGAATGGCGCCTGTTCGCGGTAACCGGTTTCCTGGGCGGGCTGACGACATTTTCCACTTTTTCCGGCGAAGCGATGGATCTGCTCGAGCGCGGCGATTATGGCTGGGCGCTGGCGCATTCGGCGCTGCACCTGGCCGGATCGATTGTCTGCTGTATCGCCGGCCATGCAAGCTGGCGCGCACTATCCACATGATGTCAAACCAAGGAGAATTCAATGTCCAAGCAACTGCCGCAACGTCCTACCGGTGCCTTTATCGGCGCATCCTGGGCGGCCCTCTTCATCGGCGCCGGTACCTTCCTCATCGGACTGTGGAACTCGACGATGCAGCTCAATGAGCGCGGCTATTACTTCACCTTGCTGATGTACGGCCTGTTCGCCGCCGTGTCGCTGCAAAAGTCGGTGCGCGACCGCCTTGAAGGCGTGAAGGTCACGGGCATCTACTTTGCGCTGTGCTGGGTGTCCTTGCTGCTGTCGATGCTGCTGCTGACAGTGGGCCTGTGGAACGCCACGCTGGCGCAGAGCGAAAAGGGCTTCTATGCGATGTCGTTCGTGCTCAGCCTGTTCGCCGCGGTGGCCGTGCAGAAGAACGTGCGCGACGTCGCGCTGGCGGAAGACCCGAAAGACCTGTACGTCGATTCGGGCAAGGAGTAAATCGGCAGCGGGCCGCCAGCGCGGCCCGCCAACCGCATCACTGCTGCGGGAACTTCATCGCCTTCCTGACCGCCAGGCAGCGCCGCTCGTTTTCATGCTGGTCGCGCAGGGCGCGCATGGTCCCTTCCGATAGTCCCTTCAATTGCTTGCCGGCCTTTGCCAGGCGCTGCACGCTGGCCGGCGTGCAGTCCTTCGGTATCAGGGTCGCGGCCCATGCGCGCATGTAGACCGGGCCGGCGGCCTTGTCGAGTGCCGGCAACTGGCGCAGGCGCTGCGCCGCGCTCATTTCGCTCAAGGCGCGCTGCGCGGGCGGATACAGGTTTTCCATCGCCGTGCGCACGCGCGAAAACGGCAGGGTGGTTTTCAGGTCCATGATCGTCGCCAGCCATTGCTGCTTGACGGCGGGGTCGGGCCGGATCACGGCGGCGCGCAGCGCGGCCGCCTGGCCGGCGTCGGATTTGTCGCGTGCCTGTTCGGCCTCGCTCAAGGCCACGCTGCCGGCGTACCCGGCGCGGCTCAGGGCTTCGACGATCTTCCAGCGCAGGTCCTGGTCCAGCGGCACGCCTTCGAGCACGGTGGCGCCGTTCAGGATCGACACCAGCCGCTCCTGCGCTTGCGGCGTGGTGGCGGCGTTCAGGTAGGCGTCCATCCAGCGGTGCGTGAAGTTGGCGTTGCCCTTGCTGGCGAGGACGCCGCTCCATGCCATGTGTTCCAGCGCGGCGATGGTCTTTTGCGCGTAGCGCGGCGGCGCGTGCATCACATCGATGTAGTATTTTGCGCTCGCCACCTTGGTCAGCACGTCGCCGAGCAGGTTGTAGTTTTTTTCAAGCGGCGCATAGGTCAGCGCCGTCTGGATGAAGCTTTCCAGCGGCAGTTCGCCATCGCGCACGCCGTCCCACAGGCTTTGCCACATCATCGCGCGCAGCAGCGGCTCGTCGATGGCGCCCAGGTGGCTGCTGACGGTGGCGAACGAGCGCTTGTCCAGCCTGACCTTGACGTAGCCCCAGTCCTGGTAGTTCGGATACACCAGGTCGGGACAGGCACTGGCCACCAGCGCCGGCACCCTGGTTGCGGCGCCGCTGTAGGTGACCGCTACGGTCGTCCCGCGAGTGAGCTTGCCGTCTGCCAGAACGAAGGTGGCGACCTGCACGCGCTGCTCGCGCAGGGTCGGCAGCGCTGGCGTGGCGCCCTGGCGCAAGGTGAAGCTGGCGACTTTGCCGGCGCTGCAGCGGTACTCGGCCGCCAGCGTGTTCACGCCGGCCTTGTACAGCCATTGCTTTGTCCACGGCTTGAGGTCGCGCCCCGCGGCATCGCCCAGGCTGCCGATGAAATCATCGAGCTGCGCGTTCTTGTACTGGTACTTCACGAGGTAGTTGTGCACGCCCTTGCGGAAGACGTCTTCGCCGAGCAAATGGCGCAGCTGCTTGAGGGTCGACGCGCCTTTCGAGTAGGTGATCGCATCGATGTTGTCGAACGCGTTCGCGGTCGACGCCACCGGCACTTCGATCGGATGGGTGGCCGGGCTCTGGTCCTGCACGTAGGCTTCCTGCTTGCCCTCGGAATAAAAGGTTTGCCAGGCGCCGGTGAACTCGGTCGATTCGGCCGTCGCCATGGTCGCCATGAAGGAGGCGAAGCTCTCGTTGAGCCACAGGCCGTTCCACCATTTCATGGTCACCAGGTCGCCGAACCACTGGTGCGCCATCTCGTGCAGGATCACTTCGGCCAGGCTTTCGCGCTGGGCGTCGGTCATGGCCGCCTTGTAGAGAAAGCCGTCTTCCGCGAAGGTGACCGCGGCCGCGTTTTCCATGGCGCCGTACAGGAAGTCGGGGACCATCAGCTGGTCGTATTTTTCGAACTGGTAGGGAATGCCGAAGTAATTGTCGAAGTAGGCCAGACCCTGCTTCGTGTACTTGAACCAGTCGCCCGGGGATACTTGCGCGGCCACCGACTGGCGCGCGAACAGGCGCATCGGATACGGGCCGCTGTTGTCTTCCCAGACCTTGTACGGCCCCGCATGCATCGAAAAATTGTAGGCGCTCAGTTGCCTGGTGGCCGGGAAGGTCCAGCGCCGCGTGGCGCCGCGCTCCTCGATGGCGCTTTCGCGTTTGGTGGAGACCACCTGCCAGTCGGCCGGCGCGGTGACGGTGAGCTGATAGGTCGCTTTCAGGTCGGGCTGGTCGAACAGGGCGAACATCTGGTGCGCCGCCGCCGGCTCGAAGTGCGAGTAGGTGTAGACCTTGCCGTCGACCGGGTCGACCATGCGGTGCAGCCCTTCGCCATTGGTGCTGTGGGCGCGCTGGTAGCTGACGGTCACGCTGTTGCGGCCCGCCTTGAGGTGGCGCGCCGCAATCGTGATATAGGCTTTGTTGTACTGCGGCGCGACCGCCACGCCGTTGACGGTCAGGGCGGTGATGGCGGCCTTGTCCAGATCGACGGTGACGGGCGAACCGGTGTCGCTCAGGTCGAACTGCAGGGTGCTGGTGCCGCTGAAGGTGTCGGTGCCGCTCAGCGTGAAGTCGAGTACATAAGCCACGTTGGCGATGCGCTTCGATCGCGCCGCCGCCTCGGCCTGGGTGAGGGCGTCGGCGCGCACGGGCACGGGCGCGGCGGGACAGGCGGCGCTGGCGAGAAGGAGGGCGCCGATGGCGCGCAGGCAAGGAATAGACAAGGCGGCACCCCAATTAAAGTTTCAATAGAGAAAGAATATCATAGGGAAATGGCGTGATCGGCTTGCATGCCTTGAAAAAGTCGGTCACGGCCCAATCTTTCATTCAAGTTAAATCACACTCTTTTGTGGAGCTCGACCATGCGCCAAGACAAAATGACCACCAAGCTGCAGGAAGCGCTGTCCGATGCGCAAAGCCTGGCGGTGGGCAATGACAATCAGTATATCGAACCGGTTCACCTGCTGTCCGCCCTGTTGAACCAGGACGATGGCGCCGCGCGCTCGCTGCTGCAGCGCGCCGGCGTGAACGTGGGCAGCCTGAC
>NZ_JAVCWM010000046.1:0-19159 GCF_030846495.1 Massilia scottii
GGGCTACTTGGGCTGCGACAGTTTGTATTGAATTTCTCTACCATTCTCATCCGTAACGCTGAGAATCTGGCCCAAAGTACTCAAAGGGTGCCCGGAAACTCGTGGCTTGCTCAGTTCCATCATGGCGGGAGAATCCTCGTCATCAGAAATAAGCAAAATACCGTTCTTAACCTTCCAGAAAAAAATCGGGGCTGCCAGGGCTTCTTTGGTACCGATGGTGGCGGCAACATAGCCGTCGGCATCGAAACGCAAACTCTGGACGCTGACAGGATCGATCAGCTCCAACCATTTCCCCGGAAGATTGATCGTCTCCCAATCGGTTTTTTGACCTTTTGTGTCGGCAGTGTTCAATCGATTCATTTCCTCACCAGAAACAATCGCCTTTTTGGCCGGCATGTTTTCCGAAGGCGAAGATGAACGGTCGCGGGACAACGGTTCCTCGACAGCGTGATTTGGCGGTGGCGCGTCAATATTTTCTGAGCGCGTACACCCCGCGAAAAGAAAGACTAAAAGTGGAAAAACTGATTGCAAGCGCATTTTTATCCCATAAGAACACAGGTTGAACATCGACGTGATTTCCCATCCCATGCGCAAAGTACAATTGTTATTTTATTGAGCAAGCTCGCTTAACAACCCGACGTTCTCGACGTTATATCGATCAGCGTCTGTGTCAGCTCCTCTGGCGTTGGATTCATCTCCTCATCACAGTATGTCATCGCTTCGCAAAAACGATGTACCGCTTCTTTGAGATTTTTCTCATCACCAATTTGCAACCTGCAGCACAGAATCAATTCTGCCACTTTGGCATCGCGCCAAGCTTGATCGAATGCGGAAAATTCCCTATCTCGAAATTTCAATAATATATCGAGGGCTAGTACGAATTGCCGTCGATCATAATAATGATGACCAAGGTAGAGAAGTGCATATTTGTGATCGGGATTAATCCGCAAGGCGTTACGCAAATGATGAACTACGTTTTCATTCCGTATTTCCGTATCCGCAGGATGCTGATACCATGCGTACCCGATTGCGTGTTGCACTTCGGCAGATTCCGCATCGCCTTGCGTCGAAAGAAATTTTATCGCCTGTTCAAGAAGGCTTACACGAACTTGCGGATCGGACGCGCATTCGGCATCTTCAATCGCTTGAAATGGATTAAACATCAGCCTTGCCGCTTCTGATCGGTGTCAGACCCGAAAAACGGGCAAGGCTGGCCGTCAGGCCGCGCTATCGTTCAGCCGCGAGTGGCGGATGCTATACGCGAAGTAGGTCAGCACCGCCACGCCCATCCAGATCGCGAAGACGGTGAACGTGGTCTTGGACAGATCCTTCATGATGTACATGCAGGCGCAGACGCTCAGGCCCGGCACCAGATACGGGCCGAACGGCACGCGGAAGCCCTTGACCAGCGATTCGCCCATCTTCTTGCGCATCACCGGCACCGCGATCGACACCACGATGAATGCCGTCAAGGTACCCATGCTGACCATGTCCCACAGGTAGGTCGAGTCGACGAAGCCGGCCACCAGCCCCACCACCAGGCACACGATCAGGGTATTGCTGACCGGCGACTGGGTGCGCGGGCTGACTTTCTGGAACGTTTTCGGAATCAGGCCATCCTTGCTGATCGCGTACAGGATCCGGGTCTGGCCGTAGATCGTCACCAGGGTCACGCTGAATACGGAAATGACGGCGCCGGCGGAGAGCACCAGCGCCGGCCAGGTCTTGCCTGTGACGTTCTGCAAGATCACCGCCAGACCCGCTTCCTGGCCTTCAAACATCTTGGCGGGCTGGGCGCCGAGGGCGGCAACCGCCACCAGCATATAAAACACGGTGACGATGCCGAGCGCCGCCAGGATGCCGATCGGCACGTTGCGGGTCGGGTTGCGCACTTCTTCACCGGCCGTGGCCACGGTGTCGAGGCCGATGAACGAGAAAAACACCGTGCCGGCGGCGGCCGTCACGCCGGCCATGCCGGCGAAGCCCTTGCTGTTATCGGTGTTGAAAAATGGCGTGAAGTTATTGATGTCGAAGCCGGAAAACGCGATTACCACGAAAAACACCAAAATCGCCAGCTTGACCAGCACCATGATCGCATTCGTCGTGGCCGATTCCTTGGTGCCGCGGATCAGCAGCAAGCCGCACATGATCACCAGCAAAATCGGCGGCAGGTTGATGTGCCCGGCCCGGATTTCCATGCCGTGCTCCCCGGAGACGAACATCGGCGTTCGCAGCATTTCCGGTATCTGCCAGCCGAAGGCATTGGTGAGGAAGTTGTTCAGGTAGGCCGACCAGCCGATGGCGGTGGCACTGGCCGCCAGGCCGTATTCGAGCAGCAGGCAGCCGGCCATGATGAAGGCGGCGAATTCGCCCACCGTGGCGTAGGCAAACGAATAGGACGAGCCGGACGCCGGAATGCGGAACGACAGTTCGGCGTAGCACAGCGCGGTCAGGCCGGCGGTGAGCGCGGCCAGCAGGAACGACAGCACGACCGAGGGACCGGCCTTGGGCACCGCCTCGACCATGGTGAAGAAGATGCCGGTGCCGATGGTGGCGCCGACGCCGATCATGGTCAGCGGGAACAATCCCATGGTGCGCGCCAGCCCCGTTCCTGCGTGCCCGGGCGGGGGGTTGGTCGTGCTACCGGCAGGTTTGGTACGGAACAGCTTCTGGCCCAGAGTTTGATTCACGGATTCGTCCCTTTTGTCGCGCTAGATGAATGGCAGCAGCGATTATAGGGGCTATTGCCATTTACTTATACACATCTTTTGCACGCGAAAAACCGGCTAGCCAGTCCGACAACGGCCCTGCCACACCTAGGCGTGGCAGGGCCGCCGCATCACTTGCTAAGATCGACTTTATCGTTGCGCTTGCCGCGGAAAAAGTTCCACGCCGCCATGCCCGCCGTGCCGAGGGCGATAAGGATCAGCTTCTTGAAGGCGAGCAGCAGGGCCAGCAGTTTGCCGAACAGGCCGAGCTTGGAGGCGACGCCGCCGGCGACCAGGGCCGCGAGACCGTATTCGGCCGCCTTGTCGGTGGCGGGGTTGTAGTCCGCGTAGCGGTTGCCCGGCGTGAAGTCGCTGAAGGCGGTGACCTTGCGCATTTCCTGGCGGATGCTGGCGATCTGGTCCATGGTTGCCACCGCGTTCAGCACCAGCACACCCTCACGGCCGAGCACGCGGATGTTGTAGTTGAGACTGTGTTCGTTTTCGCCCGCGATCGACAATTCCTTGGCCCAGAACATCTTGTGCGTGGCTTTTTCATAGCTGGGCTTCTCGGCCCAGCCGACCAGCTGCATCGCCGCGTAGCCCTGGGACTTGCGCTCGCTGTTTGCTTCCTGCGTCGCATCCTGCATGTCCTTGAGCAGCTCGTCGTACTTGATGGTGTCCGCGTCGCTGTCCTTGACGTGGCCGTCGCCTTCGTAGGTGACGATCACGCCCCAGCCATCCTTGCCCATCACCCCGCTGGCCGGCACGATCATGCCCAGGGTTTTGTGGCCGGGCGGATTGCCCCAGGCCTGCACCAGCACGCGTTCGGTGTCGGCCGGGGTGAGGTAGCGGAAGCTGTCCGGCAGGTTCAGCGTGGCCAGTCCGCCCGGCAGGTCGATCTTGCCGCTTTGCGGCGTGAGCGAGGCGACGAACTGCTCGACGCTGACGGCCTTGTCGTCGCCTGGCGCCTGGGCGTGGGCGCCGGTCATGCAGCCGAGCGCGAGCAGGAACAGGGCCAGGGAAAGGTGTTTGAACATGGCATTCTCATCTGTACATATGGGCAGGACATTCTACGTGGAAATTATTGTTAATGAAATAATTATTTCGCAAAAACAACACTGCGCGGGCATTTTAAATATGCATGCCAGATGCATCTTTGCTAGAATGCATGTCTTCTCATCGGAGTCTCCATGCGCCTCACCCGTTTTACCGACATTGGCCTGCGCGTCCTGATTTACCTGGCCCGTGCCGGGGAGCGGCGCGTGCCGGTGACGGTGGCCGAGGTCGCCGCCCAGTTCGAGTTGCCGGTCAACCATGTGGTCAAGGTGGTGGGCCACCTGGCGCGCGCCGGCTGGGTCAGCGCCACCCGCGGACGCAACGGCGGCCTGCGCCTGGCCGCCGATGCCGCCACCCTGTCCATCGGGACGGTGCTGCGCGAGCTGGAAGGCGACAGCGAACTGGTCGACTGCGAAGGCACCGGTTGCCGCCTGAGCGGCGACTGCCAGTTGCGGGCGGCGCTCAAGACCGGCATGGATGCCTTTTACGGCGCCATGGACAAGGTCACCCTGCGCCAGATCACCGAGGGAAATACGGGCGAGAAGATCGTGCGCATGCACAGGATGTTCCTCGATGAGGGCAAGGGCATCGCTGCCTGACACCGGCTATGGACACGGGCGCGTCGAGACGCGTCTTTTTTACGACATTAAAGTTGCATCTTTTATGCAACATATTGAAAGGATTTTATGATTTCTGCTGCTTCCCGTCCCTACATCGACGCCAGCGTCCCCGTGCTGCGCGAGCACGGCGTGGCCATCACCACCACGTTTTACCGCAACATGTTCGCAGAGCATCCCGAGCTGACCAAGCTGTTCAATATGGGCAACCAGGCGAGCGGCGCCCAGCAGCAGTCGCTCGCCTCGGCCGTGTTTGCCTACGCCGCCAACATCGGCGACCCGGGCGCACTGGCGCCGGTGATCGAACGCATCGTCCACAAGCATGTGTCGATCGGCATTCGCGCGGAACACTATCCGATCGTGGGGCGCCACCTGCTCGGCGCCATCGCCAGCACCCTGGGCGAGGCTGCCACGCCACCGCTGCTGGCGGCCTGGGACGAGGCCTATCACTCGCTGGCCGCGCTGTTCATCGAGGCCGAGCGCGCCATGTATGCCGAAGCCGGCATCTCCCCGGGCCAACGGCGCGCCATGCGCGTGACCGAGGTGACGCAAGAAAGCGCGGACGTGGTGTCGATCCGCATGACGCCGGAGGATGGCGCGCCGGTGGCAATCGGCAAGCCCGGGCAGTACCTGAGCGTGCAGGTCGACTTTGCCGACGGACATCGCCAGATTCGCCAGTACAGCCTGTCCGACACCACCCAGCCGGATAGCCTCCGTGTTTCGGTCAAGCGCGCGCCGGCCGGCGCCGGCACGCCGGCGGGGGAAGTGTCGAACTGGATTCACGATAACGTGCGCGTGGGCAGCGTGCTGCAAGTGTCGCCGCCGTTCGGCGACTTTGCCCCGGAGTGCGAATCGGACCAGCCGGTTGTACTGCTGTCGGCCGGGATCGGCATCACGCCGATGATCGCGGCCCTCAAGCGCATCGCCGAGGTCCATCCGCGCCGCCACGTGATTTTTGCGCACGCCGCCCGCAACGCGCAGCACCATGCGCACCAGCTTGACGTGGCCGCCGCGCGCAGCGTCATGCCCAATCTGCAGGTGGTCACGTTTTACGAAGAAGTAAGTGCTCACGACGATGCCGTCCTGACCGGATGGATGGATGTGACCTACCTGCCGGCCTGGCCGCGCCAGGAAGCGAATGTGTATATGTGCGGCCCGCTGCCGTTCATGCAGGCGCAGTGGCTGGCGCTGGTCGGCGCCGGCGTGCCGGTGACGCGCCTGCACCGTGAAGTGTTCGGGCCGGACATGCTCGATCATCTGTTGTAAGTCGCGCGGGCAGGCCGCTGCCGCGCGGCGGCGCCGCCGCAAGGCCGGCGGACAGTAAGCTAAACGCTAGCGCTGCCCGAGCGTGGTCGGCCCGAACAAGTCCTTGTACTCGCGCGGCTGCGAGCGCCAGTACTGGGGCGGCGCTTCCACCTGGGCACCCAGCTGCGCCGCCGCGTGCCACGGCCAGCGCGGATCGAACAGCATCGCGCGCGCCAGCGCCACCACGTCGGCGTCGCCGCGCGCGATGATGTCTTCGGCTTGCTGCGCCTCGGTGATCATGCCAACGCCGATGGTCGGCATGCCGGTCTCCTCGCGGATGCGGGCGGCAAAACCGATCTGATAAGACGGCCCCACCGGAATTTTCTGCAGCGGCGAAATGCCTCCGCTCGACACATGAATGAAATCGGCGCCGGCGGCGCTGAGCTCCTGCGAAAAGCGCACGCTCTGTTCCAGCTCCCAGCCGCCGTCGATCCAGTCGGTGGCCGATATGCGCACGCCCACCGCCATCGACGCCGGCACCGCCGCGCGCACGGCCGCGAACACTTCCAGCGGAAAGCGCATGCGGTTTTCCAGCGCCCCGCCGTAATGGTCATCGCGCTGGTTCGACAGCGGCGACAGGAACTGATGCAGCAGATAGCCGTGCGCCGCGTGCAGTTCGATCGCATCCAGTCCGAGCGCATGGCTGCGCTGCGCCGCCGCGACAAAAGCGTCGCACACGCGCGCCAGGCCATCCTCATCGAGCGCCAGAGGCACCGTTTCGCCATCCGCATGCGGCAGCGGCGATGGCGCCACCGTCTGCCAGCCGCCGTCGCCGATGGCGATATTCGCGCCGCCTTCCCACGGCACCATGGAGGACGCCTTGCGGCCCGCATGCGCGAGCTGGATCGCCAGGCGGATCGGCGCGTGGCGGCGCATGGCGGCCACGATGGGCGCCAGTGCGGCGGCATGGTCGTCGGACCAGATGCCCAGGTCTTTGGGAGAGATGCGTCCTTCGGGCGACACGGCGCTCGCCTCCAGGAACAGCAGGGCCGCCCCGGACAAGGCCAGGTGGCCCAGATGGATCATGTGCCAGTCGCTGGCCATGCCTTCGTCGGCGCAATACTGGCACATCGGCGCGATGGCGATGCGGTTGGCCAGCGTGAGCGGCCCCATGCTAAATGGTGTGAACAAGGTACTCATGGACTGCCCCGTGACGTTCATGCAAAAAACGATACGGGGCAAGCCATGCCGGCTAACGCGTCCGCACCACCATTAATCCGGCGCGCAGACCGACGCGCACATCCGGGTTCGGGAATACTACCAGCTCCTCCGGATGTTTGACGGCGTACACGATGTCGCCATCGGTGGCGATCACCTGCCCCTGCTTGAGCGCGGTGAAGTTCTGCGTGCCGCGGTCGAACGCCATCGTAAATGCGTCGCTATGCTTGATGATCTCCTGCGCCACATCGAACACGTGCGGTTCGACCTTGGGCCCGGCCGGACTGGCGCCGCGCAGCAGGTCGTCGAGCGCGGTGCCGACGTCCGCAAAGAGGCTCAAATCGTTCTGGCCCAGGGTACCGACCCGGCCCAGTTCCACCGTGCTTGCCGCCGCACCGTGAAACTCGGCCGAATAGTAACTGTACGTACCGGCCGACTGCGGATTCATGACAATGGCGCCGATGGCGGCCTGGCCGAGCCAGGCGACCAGCGCGCACTTGCCCTCTTCCGCGATCAGGTCGGGCACGATCGCAAACGTCGGGTACACCGATGGCCGGATCGCCGTATGCAGGTCGAGGTGCCAGCGATCCGGCCCGGCGCCCTCGAAGAACGCCACCGTGGCGGCGATCATGGTGTCGGCGCGCGCCGCTTCCGCCGCGCTGGCGAGCGAACCGCGCACCGGACGGAACATCCGGTTCAGGTCCGCATCGATGAAGCGCTTGCCGGCCGCGATGGCGTCGATATTGCCGACGCAGACCATCAGGTCCACCGCCAGCGCGTCCGGTCCCTGCGACAGTGCATCGAGCACGTACGCCAGCACTTCGATCGGGCCGGTTTCATCGCCATGCACGCCGACCGACACGATCACGCTGGCGCAGGCGGGTGCCTTGCCGGACTTGATCGTCACGATGCCGGGCGCCGGCTGCAGCACCGCGAAGCCGGCATCAAGGAAGCGCTTGGCCAGCACGCCGAAATCGGCGCCGGCCAGCGCGCGCACGGCGGCCGGAAGCGCTTGCGCGCCGCCCGCTGTTGCCGTTGGTGGAACGTAAGCGGTCATTTACGCCGCCACCGGCGCCGCGTTGGTCGCCTCGGACAAGGCCCACACGTCCAGCATCGCCTGTTCCAGGTCGGCCGCCGGTGCGTAGCCCGACAGGCCCATCGTGTTGGTCACCACTTCAACCGCTTCGAGGGTATCGCTGCCGTCGCTGGAACGGGCCAGCACTTGCTGCAACAGGCGCTGCTGGGTGCGGCGCAGTGCCTGCATCGCGTAGTTGCGCAGCTGCTCCTGCGATTTGCTGTGCGGCGACAGCTTCAGGCCGCGTTCGAGCGTGTCGATACCGGCCTGGCCGCGCAGCGCCATCCCCACCTGCAGGAATTGCGCCAGGCTCATGCCCGCGGGACGGTTGACCGACACCGCCGCGAACAGGAAAGTGGCCACCGCTTCGATCGCGTCGACCGCTTTCCAGGCTTGCGTGAACGACGCAGGCAGGGACACGAAAGCGTCGGCATCGGCGGTTGCCGGCATCAGCTGCTTGAGCATTTCCGGCTGCGCGAACAGGCGTGAGAGTTCTTCCATGCCGCCCGCGCCGCGCTGATGGTCGCCCGGCACCGACAGCACGCCTTCGACCACCGCCTTGAACAGCACGCGGGTGCGCGCATCGACCTTGATCGAGACGGCGCGCGGCACGCTCAGCGCGTCCGCATCCAGGGCTGCGAAGATCGGCGCCAGGTGCAGCGCGGACCACGACTGGCCCCAGGCCTTGACCACCTCGGTCTCGTCGACCTGGTGGGCGGTGGCGAGGTCGCGGATCATCAACGGACCGCAGCGGTTGACCGATTCATTGGCCAGCACGGTCGCCAGGATCGCATTGGCCAGCGGGTGCGCCAGTGCGTTACGGGTGGCGACCAGCTGCGCCGGGAAGTAAGGCTTGAGCACCGACTCGGCCCAGCTCAATTCCGTCAGCGGCAGCGCGGCCAGCAGGCGCTTGAAGCGGTTCTTGACGTTGGCAATCACCACCGCCAGTTCCGGCGCGGTCAATCCTGCGCCCAGCGCTTTACGGCGCTGCAGTTCGGCGTCGGTCGGCAACTGTTCCAGTTCGCGCGAGAGCGCACCTTCAGCCTCCAGGCTGGTGATCAGGGCGGCGTAACCGTCCACCACCGCAGGGTCGGCCTGGGCCTGCACTTCGCGCACCAGCAGGTGGGTTTGCAGGGTGTTGTCGCGCAGGACCAGGTCTTCGATGTCCAGGGTCATTTCGTTCAGGATGCGGTTGCGGTCCGCTTCCGGCAACTCACCGGCGTTCACTTCCGTGTCGAGCCAGATCTTGACGTTCACTTCATGGTCCGAGCAATCCACGCCGGCCGAGTTGTCGATCGCATCGGTAAAGATACGGCCGCCGGCCAGGGCGAATTCGATACGGCCGTTCTGGGTCGCGCCCAGGTTACCGCCTTCGGACACCACCTTGCAGCGCAGCTGGTTGCCGTCGACGCGGATATTGTCGTTGGCGCGGTCCTTGACCTGCGCGTGGGTTTCGGTCGATGCCTTGATGTAGGTACCGATACCGCCGTTGTAGAACAGGTCCACTGGCGCGAGCAGGATGCGGTGCATCAGTTCTTCAGGCGGCAGCACGGTTTCGGCGATGTCGAGCGCGGCGCGCACTTGGGGCGAGAGCTCGATCGAACGGGCGCTGCGCGGGAACACGCCGCCGCCCGCCGAAATCAGGTCCTTGTTGTAGTCTTCCCACGACGAGCGTGGCAGCGCGAACATGCGCTCGCGCTCGGCGAACGAGGTGACGACGTCCGGTGCCGGGTCGAGGAAGATGTGGCGGTGGTCGAACGCGGCCAGCACTTTCAGCTGGCGCGACAGCAGCACGCCGTTGCCGAACACGTCGCCCGACATGTCGCCCACGCCGACCATGGTGATCGGGGTGGTGTTCATGTCGTGGTCCATCTCGTAGAAGTGGCGCTTGACGGCTTCGAACGCGCCCTTGGCGGTGATGCCCATTTTCTTGTGGTCGTAACCGTTCGAGCCGCCCGACGCAAACGCGTCGCCCAGCCAGAAGCCGCGCTTCACAGCGATGCTGTTGGCGATGTCCGAAAAAGTAGCGGTGCCCTTGTCGGCGGCCACCACCAGGTACGGATCGTCCTGGTCGTAGCGTACCGTGTCCGCTGGCGGCACGATGGCGCCACGCACGCGGTTATCGGTCACTTCCAGCAGGCTGGAAATGAACAGGCGGTAGACTGCTTCGCCTTCAGCGGCGATGGTCTCGCGCACGGCGTCCTTCGGCATCTGCTTGCAGACAAAACCGCCCTTGGAACCGGCCGGCACGATGACCGCGTTCTTGACCATCTGCGCCTTGACCAGGCCCAGCACTTCGGTACGGTAGTCTTCCATCCGGTCCGACCAGCGCAAGCCGCCACGGGCCACAGGGCCGCCGCGCAGGTGCACGCCTTCGAAGCGGCGCGAGAACACATAGATCTCGCGGTAGGGACGCGGTTCCGGCACCAGCGCCAGGCTGCTGGTGTCGAACTTGAAGATGATCTTGTCGCCTTGCTGATCGTTCTGGAAGTAGTTGGTACGCACGGTGGCCAGGATCAGGTCGACCAGGGCGGCGACGATTTCCTCGGTGTCGGCGTGGTTGACGGTGGCAAGGCTGGTCTTGATGGCGGCGATGCGTTCCGCCGCGGCCAGGCGCTGCTCTTGCGGCACGGACGGATCGAAACGCTGGCGGAAGCCTTCGACCAGTTCCTTGACCAGCACCGGCTGGCGGCGCAGGGTGTCGGCCATGTAGCGCACCGAGAACTTGCTGCCGGTCTGGCGCCAGTAGCTGATGTAGGCGCGGATCAGCTGCACTTCGCGCATGCGCAAGCCGCCTTCGATCACCAGGCCGTTCATGCGGCCGTCTTCGGCTTCATTGTTGAACAGCGAGGCAAACAGTTCCTGCGCCACGGCCACGACGTTCGGCATGGCCAGCTTGGCCGCGCTTTCGGCGTCGACCGCCAGGCTGGTAACGAAATGGCGGCTGCCGTCGGCAACGGCGATCGCGTAAGTCTGCTCGCGGTCGATGGCAACGCCGGCGTTATGCAGCGCCGGCAGGATGCGCGACAGCGACGGCACGCCGTCCACCGAGTACAGGCGGATGGTGGCGCTGCCGGCGTCGTCCGATTCCACGCGCACCGACACGCGGCCGGCGTGGCCGTTGTGGAGGATGGCATTGAGGTCGCGGAAGGCGACGGCCGGCGCGGTGGCGCTGACGTAGTTGACCGGCAGGGTCGAGCACAGTTTGCGCAGGGTGCTGCGGGTCGGCACATCGAACACGTTATCGGTCAGGGCGGCGAACTTGTCGTGCCAGCCATCGAGCACCGACAGGAGCGGCTGCTGGATATCGGTTTCGAGGTCGAGCGGATTGCGCGCGGCGTGGGCGATCAGGTACACGCGGGCCAGCGGGCCGTCGGCCACCAGGGTTTGCGAACGCACGTCGGTCGCGCCCGAGCTTTCTTTCAATGCGTGGGCCAGGCTGGCGGCGACGCTGGCGCTGTAACGCTCGCGCGGCATGTAGACCAGCACGTTCAGGTGGCGCGCGTAGACGTCGCGGCGCGCAAACACTTTGGCGCGCGGCTGCTTGTACAGCGACACGACCGAACTGCACACCTGCGACAGCCATTCCGGATCGGCTTCCAGCGCTTCGGTGCGCGGCAGCGATTCGAGGATTTCGAGGAATTTCTCGGCGCGGAAGCCTTCCTGGCGCACGCCGGCCAGGCTCAGGACCTTGGCCACGCGGCCGCGCGCGAACGGCAGGCGCGCCAGCGGGGTGGCGGTAGCGGCGCGGGTGAACAGGCCGACGAAGCAATGCTCGCCGCGGATATTGCCCTGTGCGTCGGTATCGCGCACGCCGATGAAGTCGAGCGGCTGGTCGCGGTGCAGCGTGCCTTCGACGTCGGCCTTGACGATCGACAGCGCGTCGGGGCGCTTGGACAGGGTGTCGAAGTCGCCCGGGATGTTGGCCAGGCAGGTGCCGTAGACCGGGTGCGAGGTATCCTGCAGCACGCCGATGCGGCTCGGGATATCGCGTTCGAGTTCGCGCTCGCCGGCCTTGACGACATAGTAGGCATAGCCGAACGGCTCGAAGCCTTCGTTCTTGGCCCACTCCAGGAAGGCAGCGACTTCCTGGCCTTCGGTGCCGTTGGCGGCAGCCGCCGCGGCCACCGCGGTCAGGCGGTCGCCCATCGCAACGGAATCGCGGCGCACCACGGCGGCGTCGCGCGCCACCATGTGCAGCTTGGCGACCAGCGCCGCCAGTTCGTCGGCGCCCAGGTCTTCGGCCAGCAGGCACAGGACCACGGATTCGAGCGGTGCGCCGGCTTCGCCGACGGCGACCGCGGTGCCATTGGCATCACGGCGCACGGCCAGCACCGAATTCATCACGCCATTGACGGCCACGCGCTGCTTGCGCATCGCCATGACAATCGAATCGACCAGGTAAGGCATGTCGTCGTTGAGGACCAGCAGGGCCGTCGCTTGCGCGCCGCGGCCGTCGGAGTAGCGCAGCTGAGCGATCTGGCAGCCGGCGGCGGTGCGCCGTGCAGCTTGCGTAAAGCCGTCGCGCAGGACCGGGGCCAGGCTGTCCGGCGACGTGCCCGCGAGGTCTTCGTCGTCGAGCGAACCGAGCCAGGCGCTGATCAGGGCCGACACCTGGCCGTCATCGGCAGGCTGGCTCGCAGTGATCAGGTCGAGCGTCTGTTTACGCAAATCTTGTGGCATCTGTTTCATCGTTGCTTCTCCGTTGCTTGGTTTGTATTTCTATCGGTCCGGCGCCAGCTTGTGGCGGCGCGTTCGCGATTTGCAGGTAGGCGGGTTTACCCGCCCAAATATGGGGCACCGTCCGGCTGGCGGTATTCTACGTCAGGTCGTACAGGCCGGGCAGTCCCAGGATGCGGCTCAATTCCTCCAGTGCGGCGCTGCATTCAAGCGCCAGCTGGGGATCGGCCAGGTCTTTCGGTTCAAGGTGATCGCGGTAGTATTTACCGACCCACGCGACCAGCGTGTCGTACAGCGCCCCGGTCATGATCACGCCCTGGTGCATGGCCGCCGCTTCCGCCGCGGTGAGCGCCACCCGCAGGCGCAGGCAGGCAGGCCCGCCGCCGTTGCGCATGCTCTGGCGCAGGTCGAAGTGAATCAGCTCGTCGACCGGGCCGCCGCTGGCGACCAGTTCTTCGAGGTAGCGCGCCACGGCGCGGTTTTCCTGGCATTCCTGGGGAATGACCAGCGCCATGCTGCCGTCAGGCTTGGTGAGCAGCTGGCTGTTGAACAGGTAGCTGGCCACCGCATCGCCCACCGGCACCACCTGGCTCGCCACGCGGATCGCCGTCAGTTCGGTCTCGACGCCGGCCAATGCATTCCTCAGCGCGTTCAATACCGCGCCTTCGTCGTGGAAGGCTTGCTCGTGATAGAACAGCACATTGCCGTTACCGACCGCGATGACGTCGTTGTGGAACACGCCCTGGTCGATCACGTCCGGATTCTGCGAGGCGAACACGGTGCGCGCCGAGTCCAGCCCGTGCAGGCGCGCGATCGCTTGCGACGCTTCCAGGGTCTGGCGTGCCGGGTACTTTTTAGGCGCCGGCGCGGACGGATCGAACTCCACCCGGCCGTAGGTGAAGAACTCGACGCCCTTGCCGCCGTGGTTGGCGCAAAAACGCGTGTGGTTGGCCGCACCTTCGTCGCCAAAGGCCGACGTTGGCGGCAGCGCTTCGTGCACAGCGAAATGGCGCTCGTCGGCGAACAGCGCGCGCAGGGTGCGGGTCGACTGCAGGTGCTCTTCCGAGCGGTGCAGCTTGTTATTCAGGTTGGCGGCCGTGAAATGCGCGCGGCCATCGAACGTATCCGCCGACGGGCTGACCGTGGCCGCATTGGCGGTCCACATGGGCGAGGCCGAATAGGCGCAGGCCAGGATGACGGGCGACTCGCGGTAGGCGCGCGCCAGCACCTCGGCGTCGGTCCCGCTAAAACCGATGCGGCGCAGCAGGCGGAAGTTGGGACGCGCCTGCGGCGGCATGACCGCCTGCGCGAAACCGCGCGCGGCCAGTTCGCGCATCTTGGCCAAGCCTTGCAAGGCCGCCTCGCGCGGGTTCGACGCGCTCTTCACATTGCTGAAGGAAGCGACGTTGCCGAACGAAAGGCCGGCGTAGTTATGGCTCGGCCCGACCAGGCCGTCGAAGTTGAATTCGCGTGCGCTCTGCATGGTGGATCCTAGAAAGTGAGACCGGGCGACAGCTTGGCCGGCATGTCAAGTTCGCTCGTTTCGATCGAGGCGACCGGATAAGCGCAATAGTCGGCCGCGTAGTAGGCGCTCGGGCGATGGTTGCCCGACTTGCCCACGCCGCCGAACGGTGCGCTGCTGGCAGCTCCCGTGGTCGGGCGGTTCCAGTTGACGATGCCGGCGCGCGCCTGCACCGAGAACTGCTTCCACAGCGCTTCGTCGTTCGACAGCAGCGCCGCGGCCAGACCGAATTCGGTAGCGTTGGCGACCTTCACGGCGCTGGCGAAATCCTTGACGCGGATGATCTGCAGCAGCGGGCCGAACCACTCTTCGTCCGGGATGCCGGTGGCGTTGGTGACATCGACGATGCCGGCCGTGACGAAACCGGCGTTCGGGTCGAGCTGCTTCATTTGCAGCAGCACGGTGCCGCCCTTGGCGGCCATGTCGGCCTGCGCCTGTACCAGGCGTGCCGCCACGGCGCTCGACACCACAGGGCCCATGAACGGCTGCGGTTCGGCGTTGGACGCGCCCACGGTCAAGGTGGATGCGACTTCGACCAGGCGCTTCACAAAAGCGTCGCCGGCCGGGCTGTCCTGCACCACCAGGCGGCGCGCGCAGGTGCAGCGCTGGCCGGCCGAGATAAACGCGGACATGACGGCGTGGTGCACGGCGGCGTCGACCTCTTTCACGTCCCACACCACCAGCGGATTGTTCCCGCCCATTTCCAGCGCCAGCATCTTGCCCGGCTGGCCGCCGAACTGCTTGTGCAGCGCGACGCCGGTCTGGCAGCTGCCGGTAAACAGCACGCCGTCGAGGCCCGCATCCTGGCCCAGCGCGACGCCGGTATTGCGCCCGCCGTTGACCAGGTTGATCACGCCGGCCGGCAAGCCGGCCTGCTGCCACAGCTGCACGGTCTTGATGGCCGTGCGCGGTGCGTACTCGCTCGGCTTGAACACCACCGTGTTACCGGCGATGAGGGCCGGGACGATATGCCCGTTCGGCAGGTGGCCGGGGAAGTTGTAGGGTCCGAACACGCCGAACACGCCATGCGGGCGGTGACGCAGCACGGCATTGCCGTCGGCGACCTTGGCCGCCACTTCACCGGTGCGCGCACCGTAAGCCTGGACCGAGATATCGACCTTGTTGGCCATGGTGGCCACTTCGGTGCGGGCTTCCCACAGCGGCTTGCCGACTTCTTCGGCGATGGTTTGCGCCAGGTCTTCGGCATTGGCCTTGAGCAGGTCGCGGAAACGGCCGCACAGGGCGATACGATCCTCAAGCGGGGTCAAGGCCCAGGCGTCGAAAGCGGCGCGTGCGGATTGCACGGCGCGCGCCACGTCCTCGGCGGTCGACTCCAGGCTGCGCCAGGTCTGCTTGCCGGTGGAGGGATCGATGGTGACAAGTTCGGCGCCGCTGCCGGCCAGCCACTCGCCGTTAATGAAGTTACTCAGGTCAGACATGGACATTTTTCCTTACATTGAGTGACAGCGTGCGAACCGTGTCGCCGCCTTGGCAATGCAGCAGCGCCTGTTCGTCCGGCGTCAGGGCGAGCTTGCCCGAGACCGGATTGGCGTGTGCGACGATCATGCGAAAATCATTGAGCTTCGTGTTCGAGACCAGCAGCGGATCGGTGTCCGTCGGGGTGGCATCCGCATCGACCGTGGCCACCGCGCTGTCGCGCATGGCGCGCAGTTCCGACACGCGTGCCTGCAGCACCGGGCCGGCGTCGAAGATGTCGACGTAGCCTTCGAAGTGCATGCCTTCCTGCTCCAGCAGGCGGCGCGCGGGCGCGGTCGACAGGTGCACCTTGCCGATCACTTCCTGCGCCGATTCGGGCAGGTAGGCCACATACAGCGGCTGGCGCGGCATCAGTTCGGCGATGAAGGACTTCTTGCCCATCGCCGTCAGATGGTCGACGTGGTTGAAATCCATCTTGAAGAAGTGGCGCCCCAGGCCTTCGTAAAACGGCGAGCTGCCATCTTCCGCCTGGTAGCCGCGCATTTCGGCGATCAGCTTGGCCGTAAACAGGTGCGGGAACTGGGCGATGAACAGGAAACGGCTCTTCGAGAGCCACTTGCCGTTGTTCCCGCTGCGGTAATCCGGATGCAGGAACAGCGAACACAGTTCGGTGGCGCCGGTCAGGTCGTTCGACAGGTACAGCGTGTCCATGCGCGTGAACACATCGAGTTCGCGGCTGGAGTGGACCAGGGTGCCGATGCGGTAGTTATAGAACGGCTCATCGAGGCCGACCGCGCCCTTGATCGCGCACACGCCGGCCAGGCGCCCGCTGGTGGTGTCTTCCATCACGAACATGTAGTCGCGCTGTTCGGGCGGGATGGTCTCGGCAAACGAGGCCACGGCCACCGAGATGCGGTCGCCCAGCATCTTGCGGTCCGGCTTGAGCGTCGTCATGCCGCTGCCGACCTGGTGCGCCAGTTCGATCAGGGCATCCAGATCGGACGCGTGAATTGCGCGTACAACTAGCATAGGGTTCTCTTTCAGATTCTGACGCAAATGACGTTATCGCCCGGGGCTACCATCAGCGCATCCTGCGCGTCCTGCGGCAGGGATACGGTGTCGCTGCCTTCGGCGGACGGGCACGAGACGGTGATGGCGCGGAAGTTCTGCTCGTTGCTGGCGGCGACCGCGTAGGTCACCGGCGGCTCGGACGACATGCCCGTATCGAGCGGCGCCACGCGGCGCAGCATCGAACCGGCAAACGTGCGCAGCGCGTTCTTGTGGGCCTGCAGGATCGGGCCGCCGTCGAAAATATCGATGTAGTCGTCGGCCTCGAAGCCTTCCTCGGTCAGCAGGCTGAAAGCGAGTTCGCCGTCGCCGTGGATCTGGCCCATGGCCGCCTGGGCGTCGCCCGGCAGCAGCGGCACGTACACCGGATAGTGCGGCATCAGCTCGACGATCAGCGTGCGGTTGCGCGCGCCGCCGATGACCCGTTCGGCCTCGAGGAAATCCATCTTGAAGAATTTGCGGCCCAGCGCTTCCCAGAACGGCGACTGGCCGTTCTTGTCGGTGATGCCGGCCAGCGGCACGAAGAAGCGGTCGCCGAAACGGTGCGGCGCGAGCACCGCGAACAGCAGGCGCGCGCGCGACAGCAGGGCCGCCTCCAGGCCCGCCGTGCTGCGGTTGGCCACGTAAAAGCCGGACAGCTGGGAGTAGGCGGTCAATTCCGAGCAGAGCGTGAGCGCATGCACGCTGTGGCTGATATTGAGGTCGCGCGAGACCTGCTGGATGACGTCGTTACGGAATGAAAAATAGGTGCCGTTGGAGCCGGCCGACGCGAAGATGGCGGCGGTGCCGACGATGGCGCGGGTGGCCTGCTGTTCGAGCACGAAGAGGTACGACTCCTCGCTCGGGATGTCGACATGGGCGGCAAAGGAAGCGATCGAACGCTCGACCGAGGCGGCGATTTTCTCGCGCGTCTTCGGCAGGGTATGCACGCCCGGCATCGTCACTGCTGCCAACGTTTCGAGGGCGTCGATATCCGACAGTTCAACCGGACGGACAACAAACATGTGAATTCCCTTTATAGGCAAAGCGTGCCGCGGCCGGCCGCGGCGAGTGCCGGGCCGGCCGTGTAAAGCTGATTACTTGGCGGGAGCCGCGTTGAGCATGCCGTCGACGGCGGCGCGCAGGATGCGGTCGGCTTCGTCGATCTGTTCGTCGGTGACGATCAGCGCGGGCGCGAAACGCACCACGTCGGTGCCGGCGATGAGCAGCATCAGGCCGAGCGCTTCGGCGGCCTTGGTGATGTCTTTCGCGCGGCCCTTGAACGCTTCCGCGACCGGCAGGCCGATGAGAAGGCCGCTGCCGCGCACTTCGCCGAATACTTGCGGGTAATCGGCGGCCAGTTTGCGCAGGTTGGCGAAGATCTTGTCCGACGCTTGCTTGACGCGTGCCAGGAAGGCTGGCTGGTTGATCGTTTCGATCACGTTCAGCGCCACGGTGGCGGCCAGCGGATTGCCGCCGTAGGTGGTGCCGTGCGAACCGACGCCGAAGTGGGCTGCGATGTCGTGCGTGGTCAGCATGGCGCCGATCGGGTAGCCGTTGCCGAGTGCCTTGGCGCTGGTCAGGATGTCGGGCGTGACGCCCTTGTCCATGTACGCGTACAGGGCGCCGGTGCGGCCCACGCCCGATTGCACTTCGTCGAAAATGAGCAGGGCGCCGGTTTTGTCGCACAGTTCGCGCAGCACTTTCAGGTAGGCCGGATCGCCTGGAATGACGCCGCCTTCGCCCTGGATCGGCTCGACGATGACCGCGCACACATCATCGCCGATGGCGGCGCGGGCCGCTTCGATATCGTTGTACGGAATGTGCTTGATCTCTTGCGGCAGCGGCTCGAAGCCTTCGGTGTATTTCGGCTGGCCGCCGACCGAGACGGTAAACAGCGTGCGGCCGTGGAACGACGACAGGCACGAGATGATGCGCGACTTGTGCGGGCCGAATTTGGTGTGGGCGTACTTACGCGCCAGCTTCAGGGCGCCTTCGTTCGCTTCCGCGCCGGAATTGCAGAAGAAAGCGCGGTCGGCGAAGGTCGCTTCGGTCAGGGCCAGGGCCAGGCGCAGGACCGGCTCGTTGGTGTAGCCATTGCCGAGGTGCCAGACGTTGTTGAGCTGAGCGGTCAGGGCGGCGACCAGGGTCGGATTGCAATGGCCGAGGCTGGAGACGGCGATGCCGGAGGTGAAATCGAGGTAATGCTTGCCGTTCTGGTCCCACAGATCGAGGCCGGCGGCGCGCACGGGCACCATGGCGGCGGGCGCGTAGGTGGGGACGAGGACGTCGTCGAAGGTTTGTCTGGTCACCGGCCGCGTGGTTGCACCCGTTTCAAGCTTTGCGTTCATGGCATTCCTCATCCAATGTTAGTAGGGCGTACCAGGGCGAAACCGCTGGACACGTCGGACCATTATAAGAAGAGCAGCAGCAAACATCTTTTGAATACGCGACAAGCATTTTCATTTTTGCTCGCCGCCAAAACTTTCTTAACCGGGGTCAGACCTTAATGCCGTTAAGTTAAGCCCTTGACTGTCGCTTCTTGTAAACAAGT
>NZ_JAVCWM010000047.1:0-18896 GCF_030846495.1 Massilia scottii
ACCCTAGCGTTGCCTGCATCCGAGTATGGCAATAATTCAAAAATGTCATTTTCGCGCATGCTGCATCCTGCCCCTACTTTTTTCGTAAGCGAAACGGCTTCATTTCATGGAGGCTTTCATCGTGAAAACCCCGTTCAAATAAGGTCACAGCTTTTTGGGAATCATCGTTGTCATGAAAACCCGTTAGCGTCAGCCCGAGGTTAAGAAAAATGACAAAGCCGAGGAGCAGTTGAGGGTTCCCATCGGCTGCGATCAGCTTTCGCAATACAATATTTGGATCTTCAGCAAAAAGGAAAATTTCGTTATATTTCGTTCCTTTCATTTGCCGTCCAAATCCAAAGTGGATTGCTCTTTCTGGCTCGGCCGAATATGCAACATTCATAAATAATCTAAATTCCTCCCGTTGTTGGAAGTAATCAATATCGACAATATCGGGCAATCCGAAAATCGCCTCGATTTCCTTTGGAGTCATCCCAAATCTGGCGTTATTAACCCCTGAATAGGACGCCAAATCAAATATATCATTCTCAGTCATGATCAATTCTCACTTTAAAAGTTTATGCTTTTTCAGGCACTCGTAATATTCTCGCATTTCCTTGACAGCTTCGTCATATTTTCCGGGTTGACCTATTTTTCCACATACTTTGCCAATATCGCAAATTTCCATATCCATCGCATCATCCCATTTTCCTTTAGCGATCAGATCGCGAATGATAGCTCGGTATTTTATGGAGCCAGCTCTTTTTCCGTTGCTTGATGTTAGATGGTGATCCGATGGGTCCATTTGAATCGCAGGGCCATCCGCTGGTTTAAGCGGACTTGAATCCTTCGCCGGCGCGTGATGCGAATCTTTACCATCGTTAAGCGGCCTGCTTGTTTTATTATGCGATCCGCCGCGATAGTCGCCCTTACCGCTGCCTAGCCTCAAATGGTCGCACGGCCCGGGTTTTTTCTTCTTACCTTTATGCGATTGCGGACGTGTGTTGGCCTTCGACGTACCCTTGGGGGCTGCCTTTGCGCCTGCCTTCGGCGCTGCTTTCTTTGCTGCTTTCTTTGCTGCTTCAGCGGCAGCTTTCTTGGCAGCCTCCACCGCAGCTTTCTTGGCAACCTCCGCCGCAGCTTTTTTGGCAACCTCCGCTGCAGCTTTCTTAGCGGCCTCCGCAGCAAGTTTTTTAGCGGCTTCTGTAGCGGCTTTTTTCGCTGCCTCTTTCAACACTTGCCGCAGTGCCGCACGTGCTGCAACCATCGCGCTAATTTCAATTACTCCCAGAACGATAACAGGAATAGGCATATGCTATCCGTGATTGTTCGTCGTTAAATCGTTGTCGCGACAAACGTTATAGCCTTCGATGAATACATTCATGGACCAGGAGCGGAAGTAGCATTTTCCTTTGATCACCCCTGTAATCGCCCCTTTTTTGAACTGCTGAGTTGCTGGCTCGTTTCCGGTACTTACCCTTAAAAACGATTTATTTCTCTGCATGACTTCCTTGCCGCCTATAAACACAGTTCGTGACCCATTGCTCGTGTCTTTCGCTTGGGCACTGTTAGGGTAGGGTATTGGAACGCCTACCTTTGCTGGATAAGGCGGACTAAAGCAGACATCAGGAAAGTTGGCAGCGGTGATGCTGTCGCCCGCCTTCGCCACTACTTCGTGTCCATTCGCGTAAACTTCATGTGACATTCGCCACTCCTTCATTGATGAGATCGTTTATGTGGTCTTGAGCGAGCGCTGCCGCTGTATAAGCCTTGCTGTATTGGAACGCCAGGATGGATGCTGTCCTTCGGCCATCGTCGTCGCTGGTGAGTAACAATGCACTATTGCCCGGCAGATAAAATTGGCCTCTGGCGTCAAGCAGCCAGGCGATTTGGATACATCCAATCACGCTGCCGGTTTCACCCACCGATTCGGCGGGCAACCACAGTTGCGCTTCAATCCGGGCTCGTGCCTGAGCCAGTGCAAGTTCTTCAAAGTAATAGTCTTCCCCGCTAACATCGGATAAGCAGATAGCAAGATCGTCCGGGTGCGCATCCGCTTTCTTCGCTGCGGACTTGATGGCTGCAGTGAGGCCGTTGGCGCGCAGGGGAAGATCGGCGGCGAACGTGGCCTCCTCCGTCGTACTGGCAAGTGCAAAAACCACTAACTCAACATCGGCTTGGATGTCCGAACGCGTCACTAGGAGAGCGCCGGCGGCCTCACCAGGGATGAAGCCGGCACGTACCTCCGTCGCCATCATCCTGTCGCTTGCCAGATTTGCAGCGACGGTGCCGTAATTGAGAAAGGTGTCGGCGGCGACAATCATCACTGCGGGGTATGGGCTGCCTGACAGCATCCTGCTAGCGCGTGTCAGCGCTAGTGCCACCCCGCTTTTACCTGCGGCGATAATTGCCGATTCGGCATGAAAGCCGTGAGGAAAATGGTTCGCCAAGGCGCCGAACAGTGCGCTGTCGAGGTCGACCAAGCGTCCCGCGCGGCCTGGTTCGGCAACGCAGAGCAGCAGCGGAATGTCGATGAGATTGCGTCCGGGCTGCGCCCGCAAGGTTTGGGCAATGGCCGAAGCGGCCATTGCGGCAAGCTTGGCAACGCCGGATTGATCGAAGTCTGCCATTGGCACAGGCGCCCCGACCAGCGGCTCGGCGTCATAATCGATGTCGTCAAGCTCAACAAAATTATTCAGCCTGCAACGCAACGCCGCACACGTCGAATTTGTATCCAGCCCAACACTAGTCACCAAACCAGCGCAGCTGATTGCGAGTTGTAGAGTTTTCATAGTCCGTGCGCGGCGCTATGACTGGCCGTGGCGGTGGGCTGGCTGGTTTCAATGAGGGGTGCGATGATTTCTACAAGGTCAATCTCCTCGGATGACCGTCGTAGCCGTAAGGAGATGCGCCAAGTCACACTAAAGCGCTGTTGGTCAGGTTCGATGAGTAATGTATCGGCCCGCGCGGTCGCGCTTGTGACGTCACCTTGCTTGGGGTGAAATCGCACCCTCACCATCAGGTTGGGCAAGGTGAACTCCAGACGGCCAGATGGCGTCAAGGCTGGGTGAGTCAGGTTGAACAAGGTAACCCGTTCACCCGCAGTCAAAACCGGCAGTTGCTGATCTTCTGGCGCGGCCTGAAAATATCGTTCGTCGAAATCAGCGGGAAGGAAAGGAAAGGTATCTTCCTCCCATACAGCGTCGTAAGTGCCCGCGTACTGCGCACGCTGCGGCCAACTGCGTCCGACCGGCCCAAAACTCATCGGTGTGTAGTGCCGTCTGGGGGATCTGATCGGTGCGCCTGCCGCCTCTGTCTGCGGCATCGGCATGCCATCGAATGAGCCCTGTTCCGGGTTCTTTTGAAAGCCTGTACCAACCGGGTTTTGCAGGAAAACGGCAGGGTTATCGGTGTGAACCGGACTGTATTGATAACCGCCGAATGCCACGTCGTAAGATATCGCCTGGCTGGTAAACGGCGCGGGATCACCGGGACTGACGCCGAATAAGCCCCCGACCCAGGTGCGTTTGCCAGTGACGTAAAATGCTTTATTCAATTTCCCTACTTTGAGTCCAACAGCTACGCGCTCTGTCGGGATTCCCTGTGGCGCGTAGGCCGTTCCTAACAGAAGAACATCGCACTGCGGCTTGTTCAGCACGTAATCACACTCGTACTCAGGAGCGGACCAGCCCGGCTCGCCAGTCGCGCTGTCGGCCACCCACAAGGGCAACTGGGTCTCCATTAACTGTGCTTTTTCATCACGCAGCGGCAGGACGTAGGTCCCTTTAATGATGACTACCAAATGCTTGCGCCCACTCTTATCCGTGGCGGTCGTATAGTCGGCCACATACAGCGTGCGATTGATGATATGCATGGGACGTTTTTCAGTTCAGCGAGACTGAACTGCCCTTAATCCGATTCTGGCCGGCAGCGCGTGAAAGCAGATTGTCACCGCGGATTTCCACATTGCCATCAACGTCCAGTGTGATACTGGCGCGACCACACTTTAACGTCAGTTTCCGACTAGCAATCAATGTCACCTCGTTATCATTGGTGATAACCTGAAGCGCGCCACTGGACAGTATCGAAACGTTCTCGGATGCGGTCACATCGGCTTGTAGTGCACTTCCAAACAGGCGTCCCATGATGACCGGCTTGGTGACGTCGTTACCCTCAAATAAGATCGCCACGCTCGTTCCGATATCAGCTATTGTCAGTGGGACGAAAGCGCGCGCCATGAGAGGTTCAAGGCACGGGTTGCCACCGAAGTCAACCATGCAAGCCAGTTCCTCCGTGAGGCCGGTGAGCGTACCAATCACCAGGCCAGCGACTGTGGGCGCCGCGCTTGCAATGCCTAGGTGTTTGGTTGATGTTGATGGCGCGTCAGGGACGACGATATTCTTTAGGCGGGTTGATTTCGTGGCAGTCATATAGTCTTTCCCTTAAGCTGTTGCAAACGCAGCCATTGTATGGAACTGTGGGCATGGAGGGGTACGAGCATGTCCCCTGGCCGTGACAGCGTACGGTGAATAAGCGCTAATTCACGCTGTGCCTGCTCACCGCCAAGCAGAATGTCATCTAGCCGTTGAGCGTTAATTTTTTCACCCAAGAGCAGGCGATGCTCTTTGCTGAAATCGTCCTGGCAAGCAGACCACCAGTCAGCCGCTTGGTCTGCATCAGGATAGGGGTACATCTGCTGGGTCAAGGCCAGCTCGCCATCGTCGAGAAAGGGCGGTGGATCGATGACCGCCTGTGCCATTTCGAAGTCAAGCCCTGTAATTAAACGAAAGGCTTCACCTGCATAACTAGCCAATGCAGGAATCCGCATCTTTTCGATCAGGTACGGCGCGTATCCACAGTGTCCGCTCCAGCCGGTTGCCTGCACCAACAATGAGGGTTTGATCGACGATGAAATTGACTGTAGATAATCGATCAATTCGTCCTGTGGCAACGCCACGCATAACAGCTGCAGCGCCGTGCCGTTGTTAGTGGCCCCGCTTTCGGCAACGGATTTTAATGTAGCAATCGAGCTCGGGTCAGCGCCACCGAGCAAGACCGTAGACCACGATGCCCAGTAGCGAACAGCGCCGTTCGTGTCCTGATCTTGGCTTGCCCAGCCCCTGATCGCGGGAAGCAGGTCAACTCTGCCGCATTCTCCTGCCGTTCTTAACGCTCGTGCCAGCAACGGGGTTGCCGGCCCGTTAACGAGGTTCGCGAGGTGCGAGGCACCGCTCTTTCCGTGCGTATGGCACTGGGAGAATGCAGCATCCTGAATGCGTGGATCGGAGTGGTCCAGACAGGAAAGCAGGGTCGCGCTCACGAGCGGCTCGCGGCTCCACGAAAACAATCCTTCCAGCGCCTGCGGCATGCCTGGCAAAGCTTGGGTATGCTCAAGTGCACGGTCGAGGATTGCCTCTTCGCCACTGCGCGCGGCGAGGGCCAACGCTACGAAAATATCCGCTGACACATCCGGCGCGTCCCCCAAAACGGTTTGCTCCACAAGCTTGCGGCCAGATAGCCCCGACTGCTCCAAGCCATCGAGAAAAGCATCAATCGACTCGTCGAAATCGATCACCTCCTCAAGGCGAGTGCGCGGGTTTTCGATATATGCGGAGTGACGCCGCCACCAACGGGTTGCTATTTCTTCGGCATAGCGACGTACAACCAAGGGAATCGCGTTTCCTGACTGCGTCTCCGGTTCATACTGACTAATCATAAAAGTGGTTCTAGTTATTGTATATTTTCTTGCCTTTGATCGTGACGTCGCCGGTCGCCGTCACGTTGATCTTGCTACCGTTTATTACGATGCTACCATCTGCTTTCATCACTAGACTCGCCTTGCCGACAGTGATTGACAACTCCTCACCGGCAGTGACATCGATCTTCGTCCCCGCACCAATCGAAATGCTTTTACCAACCTGGGTAGTCTGATTCACTCCCACGATAGTCGCCATGATCATGCCGACATTCAGGTTGTAACCAAGTCCAACGTTTTCCATGCGCCCCATGCCCACGTTCTGCATGTAGGCCATGCCGATGGTCTCGGTCTTGAACTTGGTCACGTTGATCGACCAGTTTTTTCCGATAGTGTCCTTCTCGTTCTTCACGACCGACTTGGTGCGGTTGCCACCGATATCGATGGTTTCGTTTTTGCCGACGTCCTCAGAGCGGTTGTCGCCGATGCTGATTTTCTCATTGTGATCCACGCGCTCGGCGCGATTGTTATGGATCGTGATAGTCTCGTTGTTGTCGACAGTTTCGGTGCGATCATGATGCACCGTAATGGTCTCGTCACGATTGACCGTCTCGGTCCTGTCCCGCTTGACCAGCGTGGTCTCGTCCCTGTCGATAGTTTTTCGACGGTCGTTGCCGACCCATTTGTCCTCGTCGTGCTCAACTTCGGTCAGTTGGTCTTTTTCCGCGTGCAGCCAGAGCTGCTCGCTTCCTTTTTTGTCCTCAAAGCGTAGCGCATTGGCGTTGTCGTAGCTGCCACCCGGCGTCGAGCGCGACAGGATGCCGCTTTGCGTTTTATTGGCCGGCAGTGTCCACGGCGGCATTGTGTCCGCGTTGGGCACCATGCCGGTGATAATCGGACGATTTGGATTCCCGTCCATGAACTGTACGAGAACCTCCCCCCCGATTCGCGGTATCGAGGTCATGCCAAAGTTAGCGCCTGCCCACGGCGTGGCCACGCGAATCCACGCGGAACTTTTCTCGTCGTCGGTGCCGGCCCGGTCCCAATGGAACTGCACGCGCACGCGCCCGAATTCGTCAGTGTGAATCTCTTCGCCAGCAGGCCCGACCACGGTCGCGGTCTGGATGCCGTGGATTTTCGTCTCCACGCTGTTGTGGTCGCGCCCAGCGCGGTACGGAATGATCTTGCGGATCGCGCGCAGCCGATTTTCATAGTGAGATTCGGCTGCGTCTTTGACGTGATAGTTGTTCGACGCACTGTGAACGACTTCAAGGATCAAAAACTCGCGCGCCTGGGCATCGTCGCCGCTGGCGCTCATGTCAAAATGATCGGTCAGCCTGAACCAGCGCCCAGGGAGCACGTTGCGGTTATTCCCAGCCCCCTCAAACTGCTTGCCAGCCGCCTCGTATTCTTCCATTCGCAACTGCGCCAGGGATCGACCGCCACTCGTGAAACCGTACGCCCCCGTGTATTCGTAGGATTCAATGGCCGGCACATCCCCCTGCTGACTCACTGTCGGCAGTGAAGTGTGAACGGGCTTGGGCGACTTAAAATCAAAGGATGCAAGCGCTACGGCGCCCTGCATGATTTGCCGCGACGGCAACCACTCGCCTAGGCCGTCTTCTTCCGCCGCACCGCCATGGCGCTGGAAACGGATGGAAGGGCCGCCGTCGATTGGCTCGACGCTGGTGGTGTCATCCGATAGCACAAGTTTGTGACCGTTTTCCGAATGCTCGAACCAGTAAACGATTCCGCTGCCGACCCAGCGTCGTTCAAGAAAATTGCGATCACTCTCGTCAAACTGGCAGCAGTCCGTGAGCACCTCAGTCGCGCCGGCCACACGCCAGTCCCACTCAGCCAGACTGCCATAGTCGCCGAAGATGCTCGCGGTCTGCTGGTACATCGTCGTGTAGTGGAACAGGTAATTATCTTTCCGCAACCCAAGGTACTTGTACCAAGGGCCGAGCAAGGCTTCGTAATACGACACCCCGCCGTCGACCGTCTTGAGGGCGAAGCTGAAGATTATCCCGGTGAAGTAGCGTAGCGTGCCATCCCGACGAACCAGCTGCACACAGAGCATCTTTCCCTGCATATCCTTGAGTGGAATGTCGGGATTGTCGGACAGCAGTTCGACCCGGAACTCGAAGGGCTTTGACAAGCTCTCGAACGCATCGAGCTTGTTGACGAGCAATTGGCCAGCGGGACCGTCGTGATTTGGAAATGACAAGCGCAACAGACGACGATGCTGGCGATCACCACTTAGCGCTTCGAGACTCATGCGTGTGCTCTCATAAAATATTTTTCATATGGACTGCCCGACCGCTTGCCGCATGCCTGCATTTACACAGGTGCAGCGCACTGCTGGGGCTTGCACATTGCACCTGGAACTAGTGGAGTAAGGTGGAAATAATAGCACAATTGTTAATAGTTTTTCTATATTAAGAACAGTTGTTGCTGTGAGTTTGCTACTTGAGTGGAAGTCTGACCTCTGAACCTCTTGCCCATAAACTGAAATTGCCCTCCCAAAAAAACCTCAGTTTGCGACGAGCAATTGCAAAAGGAATAACAGTCCTTATTGATCGAAGACATTTGGGCGACGCCGATCCGATATGCGTGGAGAAAAGCCCGATCCCCTGCATCGTCGAAGCGCCTGGAGGCCATGAAGGTAGCGGCGGCTGGTCCGGTGGCGGCGGGCCTCATCGCAAGCCATCAGGTGGCGGTGGCGGGGGCGAGCCACCCAAGTCCTTTGACGAGTGGTCTAAAAACCCTCATAAGTGCGTAACAGATTTGTGCGTACCAGCCGCTCTTAAGCAGAACTGGATTTGCACCATTACACACTTCAATCCAAAGAGCTTGGAAGAATGCTACCAAAACGCGACTGCATTTACAAAAAATGCGCGGAGAGCTGCTATTCCGGTGATTGGAAGTAGCTAGATCGATACGGCAAGGACCCATGGCTACCAATTTACACGCGCGAAACCAACGACGATTAGTGCGGCCTAACTCGCTCCCGCGATACGGAGTTGCATTATGAATCAAAACTTGCAGATGGAAAAATTAAGAGATACTTTTATACGTGCGTGCGATCTAATCGGGGAGGGTAATTATGAGGCGGCATTGGAAGCACTGGTGTGGATTCATGACAATCCGATTCCAGGCCCTTTGCCATCGGAGATGTTTAGACGTGCCTACGGCTTCCAAACTTGGGGGCGATTAGCCGCCATATACCCTCCAGCCCGCAAGAAGATGGAAGAAATACTGGCAAAAAAGGCCGAAGCCGCTTAAACGGTGGCGCCAAACGTATCGATTGAGGCGGATATTCGCGTGATGAAAAAGATACTTGCCGGTGAGCCTTATTTCCTAACGGATAATTCTTACTCTGCGCCAAAGTCGGCAGAGCTATCGCATTTATCCTCGGCCGTTTGGCAGGCAGCTGCCTTGAGCGCGGACAGCTCGGCCTCGCAGCGCCGATAGTGCGCCAGCAGGTCCGCGCTCACTATCTGCATGGACGAGCGGTCCGGGCCATCGATCCGGCGCATTCCCAAGATCAGCGGCCCGGCTTCGATATCGCGATCACGATATTGAGTTGGCGATGCCGGAATACCCGCTTCGCTCAAAGGCACCCGCGATCATGGCTTCATGCGCCTCCTATGCCAAGTAACCTTGCCCGCGAATACCATCCGCGCCAGCGGGATACAACGCCTGCGCAGACAGGCCGTATAGAAGACTGCAACCGCCGTTGACGCATTGTGCTGCTAAAGCTTGCAACCCAAGGAACGTAAATATGAGGACTTCCCTGGATGTTTCCCATGCCTCTCGGCTGTGCTGTGCGACCGTCGTCAATTTGACTAACGCCATCGATGAGCTGGGTGACCGCCAGCTTATTCTCGACCGACGCTGTTCATATTCGCCGCACACTTAGGACATTTCACAAGCCCTGTATGGCCGATTGTCCAGCCGCACTTTTCCGCCCAGTCCGCGGCACGGGTAGACCAGTCGTCCATCGGTTCAGTAGCCACTTCATCGAACTCGAAAAATTCACGGCAATTGCTAGTCTCGCACTTGAGTAAAAATTCACAGTACAACATCTCTTGCAACAGATTTTTCATGATGAGGGTCCACGTGTTAACTGGCAGCTGTAAAGCCAACACAGAGCTGCGCTTGGCACGCTTACTTCGACGAGCGCCGCCCCATGCCGCTGGCATCTGTCCCTATGCAAAAACAAAAAAGCCCCGTCAGGGGCTCTTAAAATAAGGTGGCGGAAGCGGTGAGATTCGAACTCACGAACGGCTCACACCGTCGCCAGTTTTCAAGACTGGTGCCTTCAACCGCTCGGCCACGCTTCCTGCAGAACGCGATTATACAGAAAACCCCCGGCTTAGGGCAATTTGCCCTAAGCCCATCCCCCCTCGGCGGCCGCAACCCCGACCAGCGCCGGTTCCACAACGGTAATCAGGTTCTCCGGCGTCAACGTCGTCGCCAGCACCCCCTGCAACTTCATCATCGTGACAAAATCCGCCTGCGGACCCGCCGCGCCATCCGCATCGAACTGCACCAGCGTATCGTTCCCGCTTTGCAGGTAACGCAGCACCCCGCTGGCGAACGGGTCGCCCTGCGGCACCGCGCCGGTGAGCCGGGCCGACACGTCGATCCGGTCGCCGCCCGCTCCCACCGCAAAATCGCGCACGCTGAACATGCTCGTTCCCACGCTCCCCACCACCCCGAAGCGGTCGCTGCCGCCCCCGCCGATGGCCGTCACCAGGTTCGCATTCTGCGTCTCGCGCGTCAGGATGATGGTGTCGTCGCCCTCGCCGCCGTTGGCGAGCACCCGTCCTTGCGCCAGGTAATCGTTGGCATTGATCTCGATCCGGTCGTTGCCGCTGCCGCCGAACGCGCCCACCTCGCCATCGGTCTGCACCTTGATGATGTCATTGCCGCTGCCACCATTGAGCAGGCCGTCGATAGCGGCGCTGATCATCGTGTCATCCCCCGCCCCGCCGTCGAGCACGAACTGGCCATAGTAGACGGCCATCCGGTCGTTGCCGTTGCCGCCGTTGAAGACATCGCTGCCGCCACCGTCACCGAACAGTTGGTCGTCGCCGTCACCGCCGTTGAGCACATCGTCACCCTCGTGGCCCGCCAGCATGTCGTTGCCGGCGCCGCCATTGAGCGTGTCGTTGCCATCCTGGCCGTTCAGGTAATCGTTGCCTGTGCCGCCGTCGAGCTGGTCGTTGCCCGAAGACCCGTTCAGGTCGTCGTTGCCATCGCCACCGCGCACGACATCGTTGCCGAAACCGGCCCATACCTGGTCGTTGCCGCCGCCGCCGTCGATGGTGTCGTCGAGCACGCCGCCGTAGATGTAGTCGTCGCCAGCACCGGCCTGCACCGTCATGCCGTGCTGCGAGCCATCCTGGTTGTAGCCTTCGACGAAATTGTTCGGCAGCACGTCCTGCGCGCGCACGCCGGTCAGCGTGGCCACCGTGCGGAAGGTGCTGGCGGCGCCGGCGGCGCCATCGTCATCGATCTGCACCAGCGTGTCGTTGCCCTGTTGCAGCAGGCGCGCGAAGCCGGGCGCGCCGAAGGGATTGCTCGTGTACGATCGCACCAGTTGCGCAATGCCCAACTGGTCGCCGTCGCGACCGGTGCTAAAGTCGTCGATGACCAGCCGTTCGGCGTGCTCGCCGTAGGAAAAGTAAAAGATATCGCTGCCGGCGCCGCCGCTGGCGTGGACCGTCGTGGCCGTCGACATGGAGTAGAACGTCATGCGGTCGGCGCCGTCGCCGCCGGACACCAGCACGTTGCTCGGTACCGTGCTGCCCGCCGCCGCGCTGACGGTGAGATAGTCCATGCCCGCCCCGCCGTACAGGCTGTCGTTGCCGGTGCCGCCTTCCAGCACGTCATTGTCGGCGCCGCCTTCCAGGCGGTCGGCGCCGGGTCCGATGGCGATCAGATTGTCGTTGCCCGCACCGCCGACGAGAATGTTGCTGCCGATGTCGTCGCGCAGGTAGTCGGTTCCGTCACCGCCGCGCAGCAGGTCGTCGCCGGCGCCGCCGTCGATCTGGTCGCTGCCGGCCTCGCCGTCGACCAGGTCGTTGCCGGCGTCACCGAACATGACGTCGTCGCCAGCGCCGCCGTACACGCTGTCGGCGCCATCGCCGCCGTACAGGCGGTCGCCCGAGCCATCCTCGTCGCCGCCGTCGATGTAATCGTTGCCGCCGCTGCCGAAGATCAGGTCGGCGCCGCCCAGGCCGAATATCTGGTCATCCAGCGCCCCGCCGCGCAGGATGTCATTGTTGGCGGTGCCGGTGAGGTTCAGGCCGGTCACCAAAAAATTCACCGGGCGCCACAGCTCGTCGTCGGCGTCGAACAGCATGGAAAATGTGGACATCGCAATTCCTTGGGAAAGGTTGAATCGGGGCAAAAGGTGCCTTCCGCAATGCGCGGCTATCCATCATGCGCGGCCGCGCCGCCAGTGTCGAGATGCGCAATGTCACGCCCGCGCCGCGGCGAAGCTGCGTGACGATCGTTCATGCGGGGCAGCTTGATCAGCCTGGCAAGAACCCGGCCCATCCCCACGCGACGGCCGCAACGCCAACCACGGCCGGCTCCACTACCGTCATCAGGTTCTCCGGCGTCAACGTCGTCGCCAGCACCCCCTGCAACTTCATCATCGTGACAAAATCGGCCTGCGGACCCGCCGCGCCATCCGCATCGAACTGCACCAGCGTATCGTTCCCGCTTTGCAGGTAACGCAGCACCCCGCTGGCGAACGGGTCGCCCTGCGGCACCGCGCCGGTGAGCAGGGCCGAGACGTCGATCCGGTCGCCGCCCGCTCCCACCGCAAAATCGCGCACACTGAACATGCTCGTCCCCACGCTCCCCACCACGCCGAAGCGGTCGCTGCCGTCCCCGCCGATGGCCGTCACCAGGTTCGAATTCTGCGTCTGGCGCGTCAGGATGATGGCGTCGTCACCCGCGCCGCCGTTGGCCAGCACCCGCCCCTGCGCCAGGTAATCATTGGCATTGATCTCGATCCGGTCGTTGCCGCCGCCCCCGAAGGCGCCCACGTCGCCGTCGGTCTGCACCTTGATGGTGTCGTTGCCGCCGCCGCCATTGAGCAGGCCATCGATGGCGGCACTGTTGATCAGGTCGTCCCCCGCCCCGCCATCGAGCACGTAGCTGCCATAGTAAGCGGACATGGTGTCGTTGCCGTTGCCGCCGTCGAGGGTATCGTTGCCGCCCTCGCCGAACAGCTGGTCGTCGCCATCGCCGCCATACAGCAGATCGCTGCCTTCCTGGCCCGACAGCAGGTCGTTGCCGCTGCCGCCGAACAGGGTGTCGCGTCCCTCTCCGCCCGACAGGTAGTCGCCGCCAGCGCCGCCGTCGAGCAGGTCGTTGCCGTCAAAGCCATCCAGGCTATCGATGCCGTCTTCACCATGCAGCACATCGTCGCCCCTGGCTCCCAGCAAGGTGTCGTCGCCGGCCCCGCCGTGGATAGTGTCATTGAGCACGCCGGCCAACACGAAGTCGTTGCCGCTGCCGCCCTGCACTGTCATGCCGTTGAGCGAGCCATCCTGGTTATAGCCTTCGAGGAAATTATTCGGCGCAACGTCCTGCGCGCGCACGCCGAGCAGGGTGGCCACGGTGCGGAACGTGGCGGCGCTGCCAGCGGCGCCATCGGCGTCGATCTGGACCAGCGTGTCGCTGCCTTGCTGCAGCAGGCGCGCGTAGCCGGGGGCGCCGAAGGGATTGCTGTTGTAAAAGGGCTGCATGTCGCCGATGCCGAGCTTATCGCCACCGGCGCCCGCGACGAAATCGTCGATGACGATGGTTTCGGCATGCACGCCCTGGGAAAACGTAAACGCATCGCTGCCGGCACCGCCGCTGGCGTGCACCATGATCGGTGCCGTGCCCGCCAGAAAGCCCAGCGTGTCGTCGCCGTCGCCGCCGGACAGCAGCAATGTGCCCGGCGCGGTGCTGCCCGGCGCTGTCTTGACCGACAGCGAATCGTGGCCGGCGCCGCCGTACAGGCTGTCGTTGCCGTTGCCGCCTGCGAGCGCGTCGTTACCGTCGCCGCCATCGAGGCGGTCGGCTCCGGGGCCGGTGGCGCTCAGGCTGTCGTCACCCGCGCCGCCGACGAGGATATTGCTGCCGAGATCGTCGCGCAGGAAGTCGCGCCCGGCGCCGCCGCGCACCAGGTCATCGCCGGCGCCGCCGTCGATCTGGTCGGTACCGGCCCCGCCGTCGAGCACGTCGTTGCCGGCGTCGCCGAACATGACATCGTCGCCCGCCCCGCCGTCCACGCTGTCGGCGCCGTCGCCGCCGTACAGGCGGTCGCCCGCGCCGTCCTCGTCGCCGCCGTCGATGGTGTCGTTGCCGCCCGCGCCCAGGATCAGGTCGGCGCCACCCAGGCCGGAGATCCGGTCGTCGAGCGCGCCGCCGCGCAGGATGTCATTGTTGGCGGTGCCGGTCAGGGTCAGGCCGGGCACCAAAAAATTTGCCGGGCGCAACAGCTCGTCGCCGGCCTCGGACTGCATGACAAAGGTGGACATGGCTATTTCCCACAGAAGGTTGAATCGAGGCAAGACGAGCGGTCCGCAGTGCGCGGATCGCTATGATGCGCCCATCCCTCGCCAGTGTCGAGATGCGGCTTGCCACGCCCTTGCGCAGGGCAAGGTGCGTGGCAACCGTTCCTCGCTTGCCCCGGTCAGCCGACCATGAACGCGTCCGATACCGCATCGGCCACGCCCACCAGTTGCACCGACGGGCCAGCGCCCGCGACCACGTTGTCGCTGGTCATGCTGGTAGCGAGCACGTTTTGCAAGGTCATCAGCGTGGCCGCGGCCAGCGGGCCGGCGCCGCCATCAAGGTCGAAGCGCACCAGGGTGGCGCTGCCGCTCTGCACGAACTCCAGCACCCCGGCGGGCGCTGCCAGGCCGGCGAGGTCGATGCGGTCGCCCCCGGCGCCGGCCGCGAAATCCTTCACCGTCAGGCTGCCCAGGCGTCCTTCCCCGCGCAATACGTAGGTGTCGATGCCGGCCCCGCCGCTGGCCGTGAGCACCGTGTTATCCAGCGCGCCGCGCGTGAAGACGATGGTGTCGGCATCCTCGCCGCCCGAGGCCAGCACGCGTCCCGCCAGCGCCTGCTGCGTTGCGGCGATCTCGATCAGGTCGGCACCGCGCCCGCCGAACAGGCCGCTTTCGCCGCTGCCGATGACCTTGAGCACATCGTTGCCGGTGCCGCCGTTGAGCTGCACGCTGCCGCTGCCGCCGTCCAGGGTGTCGTTGCCGGCACCGCCGTCGAGCACGTCGTCGCCCTGGTCGGCGAACAGCGCATCGTCGCCATTGCCGCCGTTTAAGGTGTCGTTGCCGGCGCCGCCGCGCAGGACGTCGTTGCCTTCGTCGCCGCCCAGCTGGTCGTTGCCGGCGCCACCGTCGAGGCTATCGTCGCCATCGCCGGCGCGCAGGATGTCGGTGCCGTCTCCACCGTCGAGCGTGTCGTTGCCGATGCCGCCGTCGAGCAGGTCGTCGCCGTGCCCGCCGTGCAGCAGGTCGGCGCCGTGCCAGCCTTCCAGCACATCCGCACCGGCGCCGCCGTCGAGATTATCGTTGCCATAGCCACCGTTCAGGGTATCGGCGCCGGCGTCGCCGAACAGCAGGTCGTTCTCGCTCCCGCCGTCGAGCAGGTCGTCGCCCTCGCCACCGTGCAGGGTATCGTTGCGGCTATTGCCTCGCAGTATGTCGTTGCCCTGGAAACCGTACAGCACGTCAACGCCTTCCCCGCCTTCGAGCACATCGTTGCTGCGCCCGCCCTTGAAAATCTCGTCGTTGCGCCACGCGGTCAGGTGGATGCCATCCTCGGAGCCGTTCGGATTCATGCCGCCGGCAATGTGGTTGGCGGTGAGCTGCGAGGGCACCACGGCGTCGATGGTCAGAATGGTGCGAAAGCTCGCCGCGCTGCCGGCGGCACCGTCGGCGTCGAACTGAAGCTGTGTGCTGTTGCCTTTGGCTAGCAGGCGCAGGTAGCCGAGCGCGCCGAAGGGGTTGCTGACGTAATTGGCGGCCACGTGCGGAATCAGGGCATCGAGGTCGATCACCTCGTTGCGGTAGTTCAGATCGAAGTCGTTAATGTATACTTGCCCGCCGCGCGCACCGGGCGCGAACGCGTAGATGTCGGCGCCGGAGCCGCCGCTGACCACCACGTCCTGGAACGCGAGCGAAGGGCCGAAGGTGAGCACGTCGTTGCCGCCGTCGCCGGCCATGTGCACCGAGCCTTTGGCGCCGCCCGCAAAATCGGCGAACAGCCGGTCGTTGTCCCAGCCGCCGCTGAGCGTATCGCCGGCGCCGCCGGTGAGGGTGTCGTTGCCGTCACCGGCGTCGACCTTGTCGCTGCCGCTGCCGGTCGTGACGATCACGTCGTGGCCGGCGCCGCCCGTCAGCACGTTGTTGCCTTCGACATCGGTGAGGATGTCGTCCTCGTTGTCGCCGCTCAGAACGTCGTCGCCCGCGCCGCCGGTCAGGACATCCTTGCCGAGCCCGCCCACCAGGCTGTCGTTGCCCTCTTCGCCGGCCAGGATGTCGTCGCCCGCGCCGCCATACACGCTGTCGTTGCCGCTGCCGCCTTGCAGCAGGTCGTCGCCAATCCCGCCTTCGAGCAGGTCGTCGCCACCGCCGCCGAGCAGGGTGTCGCTGCCGCCCAGGCCGATGAGGTGTTCGGCGCGTTCGTCGCCGTTCAGGCTGTCGGCGCCGGCCGTGCCGGTCAGCACCCGGCCGAAGAAGCCGGCCGCCGGATCGTAGCCCTGCTTGAAGTTGGCGCTGGTCATGCTGGTCGCGGTGACGTTGCGCAAGGTCAGCACATCGGCCATGGCGTACTTGCTGCCGGCCGCGCCGTCGGCATCGAAGCGCATGACCGTGTCGGCGCCGCGCTGCTCCAGGCGCAGGTAGCCGTCGGCGCCGAAGGGATTGCCGGTGTAATTCCACGGGGTGCCCTCCAGGCTCAGGCTGAGCAGGTCGCTCTCGGCGCCGGTCGAAAAATCGGTCAGCGTCGCGTTCGGGGTGTTCTCCGGCCTCCCGTCCACCCACAGCTGGTACATGTCTCGCCCACTGCCGCCGCTCGCGGTCACGCTCACCGTCGACGGCGCCCGGGAGATCTCGAAGTAGTCGTTGCCATCGCCGCCGGACAGTTGCACCGAGCCGAACGTGACGGTGTCGTAATTGCCCGCCCTCAAGGTGTCGTTGCCTTCGCCGCCAGTGAGCAGGCTGTCGCCGCCGTAGCTGATCGTCAGCCGGTCGTTGCCTGTGCCGCCGGACAAGGTATCCGAGCCGGCGTCGCCGACCACCGTATCGTCGCCCGCGCCAGCGTCGACAAAGTCGTCGCCGTTTCCGGCGAACAGCAGATCGGCGCCGTCGCCGCCGAAAATGGTGTCGCGGCCCTCACCCGAATGGATGGTGTCGTTGCCGCCGTTGCCTTCGTAGCGGTCGTTCAGGTGGGTGCCGAAAATTTCGTCGTTGCGGCTGCCGGCGATGAGGGTCTCGCCATCCTCGATGCCGGCCGGAGTGAGCACGCTGGTCGAGATGTTCGCTGCGACCGGCTCGGCGGCCACGCCTTCGAGCCGCAGCACGGTCTTGAAGGCGGACGCGGCGCCCGTGGCGCCGTCGGCGTCGAATTGCAGCAAGGTGTCGGCGCCGTCCTGCACCAGTTTCAGATAGCCGCGCGCGCTGGAAAACGGGTCGCCCGGCGACAGGTCGATCCCGGCCAGCAGACGGCTGACGTCGATCCGGTCGCCCTCGGGTCCGGTGGCGAAATCGGTGACCACGTAGCCGGCCGGGCCGCTCTCGCGTTCCAGCAGGTACACGTCGCTGCCGGCGCCGCCGGTCACGCGCGCCGTGCCCTTGTTCAGGAACGACACGCTGAACAGGTCGTTGCCGTCGCCGCCGTCGGCCAGGGTGGTGGCGACCGCTTCGGCGGCGCGGGTGCGGATCGTGATGCGGTCGGCGCCGCCGCCGCCGATAAAGGTGTCCTGGCCATCGCCCAGCAACACGTCGTTGTCGTCGCCGCCGTCGAGCACGGCGCTGCCGCCCCGCTCGGAGTACAGGAAGTCGACCCCGGCGCCGCCCAGTAGCAAGTCGCGCCCTTCGTAATCGTTGAGCGTGTCGTGACCCGCGCCGCCCTGCAGGGTGTCGTTGCCCAGTTCGCCCCTGAGCTGGTCGCTGCCGCCACCGCCATCGATGAAGTCATCGCCCGCATTGCCGTTCAGGTTGTCATTGCCGCGCGCGCCAAGGAGCGTGTCGTTGCCGTCGAAGCCGAAAATCTCGTCGTAGCCGGCGGGCGTGTCGTCGTCCGGGTCGTTGCTGGTAATGTAGTCGTCGCCGGCGTAACCCCACATCTTGTCCCCGCCGCCGTTGCCCGAAATGGTGTCGTTGAGCTCCGAGCCATACAGAAAATCGGCGCCGCCACCGCCCTGCATATTGCGGCCCGGGGCGGCGGTGGTGACTGGGCTGGCCTGGAGCGTAGCGCTGCTGGCCAAGTCGGCATGGTGCTCGGTGATGGCGTTGAAAATGGTCATGAGGGTCCGTGAATGATAGAAAGGTACAGAAGTTAAAATGACATAGTTTGCGGCAAGGGCGGCGAGGCGCCTTGCACCTTGCCGCCGCCCGCTTGCGCGGGTTCCCAGCCGCCGCTTTAGCCGATCAACTGGGCCGCGACAGGCACGCCGACCAGTTCCACCGGCGCGCCGCCGGCATCAAGGTCGACCACGTTGTCGCTCGTCATGCTGGTCGCCAGCACGTTTTGCAAGGTCATCAGGGTGGCCGCCGCCAGCGGGCCGGCCGCGCCATCAAGGTCGAAGCGCACCAGGGTCGCGCTGCCGCTCTGCACGAACTCCAGCACCCCGCCTGGCGCTGCCAGGCCGGCGAGGTCGATGCGATCGCCCCCGGCGCCGGCCGCGAAATCCTTCACCGTCAGGCTGCCCAGGCGTCCTTCCCCGCGCAGCACGAACGTGTCGATGCCGGCGCCGCCGCTGGCGTTGACGGCGGTGTTATCCAGCGCACCGCGCGTGACGACGATGGTGTCGGCGTCGTCGCCGCCGGAGGCGACCGCGCGCCCGGCCACGGTCTGCTGCGTCGCGGCGATCTCGATCAGGTCGGCCCCGCGCCCGCCGAACAGGCCGCTGTTGCCGCTGCCGCTGACTTTCAGTACATCGTTGCCGTTGCCGCCGTTTAGC
>NZ_JAVCWM010000048.1:0-17853 GCF_030846495.1 Massilia scottii
CGGCAGTTTATGAAACATTCAGGCTATATCGGCTACCCGCTGGGAACGCCAAATATCATCGTGACATTGCATTGCTCGGCGTCGGTGCCGCCTGGCTCGGAACAGGGTCAAGGGCGGGTTGCGCGAAGCGCGGCCCGGCGAAGCGAACCCTTGACGCTGTGTAGGGCCGATACGCTGGGTCATGGCCGTCGACATGGCATGCCGTGGCGACGACCATGCAGACGCAATGGACGACGTGCCAGGCCACAGCAATAACCGTCTTCTTAATTTGAGGTAGCAGTAATGAGTATTGGTGTCGAAGCTCTGTTTACGTCCGCGCTGGGATTAAAATCGCCGTGGGAAGTGGTCAAGGTCGACCTCGATACCGCCAAACGGAGAATCGATTTCGAAGTCGCCTGCAATGCCAAGCAGCTGCCATGCCCTGCCTGCGGCGTGAACGGGCAAGGCATTCATGACAGGGTCAGACGCGACTGGAGGCATCTCGACTTTTTTCAGCATGAGGCTTGGCTGCACGCCGACGTGCCGCGCGTTGATTGTGGCGCCTGCGGCAAGACCACGATGGCGGAGGCGCCGTGGGCGCGCCCTGGCAGTGGCTTTACGCTTCTGTTTGAAGCGTTCGCCTTGTCGCTGTGCCAGTCCATGCCGGTTGCGCATGCCGCCGCCCTGTTGCGGGTCAACTCGAAGCAGTTGTGGCGCCGTATCGAGCACTACGTTGACGTGGCGCATGCGCAGGAGAACATGAGCGGCGTTGCCGTCGTCGGCATCGACGATTTGAGTTTCAGGCGCGGCCAAGACTATGTCACGGTCGTGCATGACCTGGAGGCGAAGCGGTTGTTGTTCATGACCGAGGGCCGAAAGCACGGCACGGTCATCGAATTCAAAGCCGATTTGATCGCCCATGGAGGCAACCCGGATGACATCAAGCATGTCTGCATGGACATGAGCGCAGCCTACACCAAGGGGGTGACCGAGATGCTGCCGCAAGCCCAGATCAGTTTCGACCGGTTTCATGTGATCGCCCTGGCCAACGAGGCGATGGACGCCGTGCGGCGCGAAGAGATGCGAGACCAGCCCCGCGTCGTGCGCGCCGCCATGGGAACGCAGCGCAAAGCACTCAAGGGCATGTTCTGGGGCATGCGCAAAGACCATTCCGACTGGAGCGTCGATCAAATCAACACGATGTATCGCTTGCAGCGTTCGAACCTTAAGAGCGCCCGCGCATGGCGCCTGAAAGAGGGACTGCGCTCGACCTACGCTGCTGGCGTCACCAGCAACTGTCCTGAGAGAGCCGAGGCGGCCCTGAAGAGCTGGATGTCGTGGGCACGGCGCAGTCGGCTTGAACCGTTCAAAAAGCTCACCACCACGCTCAAGGATCGCATGGCTGGCGTTGTGCGCGGCATGCTCGACGGGCGCAGCAATGCCTATGTCGAGGCGATGAATGGCATGCTCCAGCAGGTCAAGCGGGCTGCGCGTGGATTCCGAACCGTGAAGAACTTCGTCGCCATCGCCTACCTCCGCATGTCCAAACTAAAGAATCTGCCGCAGAATCCCATGCAACCGGCCGCGCCGATTCGATCTACCATTTACCGCGCTGGCCGTCCATTTCCACTCAAAACGGCATAGAGCCAAATCGGGCGCCATGCTGCCGATGACGAGCGCAGGCAGGGAGGTGAAACGCGGTGCGCAGCGATGCAGCGGAATCACGATGGCTGAGTGGCAGAAGGTAAATGGCATTTAGTGCAATCAATCGGGGGCGTTTATTCTAATAAAATGTCCGCATAGGAAATCACTGTATTGTCTCGAGGAGTCTTACTCTGGCTTTTTTACCGCTATTTAGTTCTGAGCAATCATGCAACGTTGCTTAAAATTTAGTCGTTTTTCTACGTTTCGTTCGCTGAATTCGTTGAAGAAGTCATTCTTTTTTTCGTTTGGGTTTTGAGGGACGTTTGTTTTTTTGCATGCAGCATGCTCGGTGCGAGTATAAACTCATCTCCTTTGCGATCATAAATCGACCTGAATTGTTTTACATTTGTCTGATTTATATTTTTCTCAATAAATTCACATGGGATTTCAATGAGTCTAATTCTTTTATTGCCGGGCAAACCTACAAAGCCCAGCGTTTTTAACCAGCGATTTAGAATAGAGTGAATCTCTTTCGCGTTAATTAAAACCCAATCTCCCGTTAATAGACGTATTTTTCTAGTTTGTTTGCGGAGTATTTCACCAATCGCCCCAAATCTTTCATTTTGAATAATTAACGGTTGAGCGTCTTCGTTTAATTTTTCATCGTAGAATTCTGAGCTATCACTATTTAATCCAGATAACATTCGTTCCCAAGAGCGACTTATAAATTCAACAGGGATCATTGAGGCTGCATCAGGCATGTCATATATTATTTCTAAATAGACGAATCCGGCGGCGGCTGACGAATTATTTTGGCCAGAGGTAATTATTTTTCCAAGCCAGAGCCGAAATTCTTCGCTGTGTTCATTGTTTTGTTCTGAATTCCATACTATGAAAACGTCACGCGAAGTTATTTCCGAAACGGACTTTTTATAAATAAGCTCCACCAAAGAAGTGGATGAGGAAAGTAATTCTATTATTCCTGAACGTATCGAAAGGCCTTGTTCATCATTTAACACCGAATAGATGAAATCTAGGTAATTTTGCTCTCTTGACTCTCGCAAAAAGCCGATGACGTCTTCATTCAGCGCTAGATTAAGATCGCTTAATGAAACTGGAGATATTTTGCTCAGTGAGGTTATATGTGATGCCACTAAAAATTCATGAAATGAACGATGAGCAAAATATAGAAAATTGGAATCTTTTTCCTCTGTTAGTGACGAAATTAGGTATTCGGTTCGCTTGGCTTGATAGTCAATGGCTTGCCCATCAGATAAACCATCCAATAGTGAGTTTGGTACTTCTTCCCTCAAGAACGTACCTTGGATTCCTGGCTTTGTCCATGACCACCATGCCAAGTTACACAAAAACCGGTGTCTATCTGCAGCCGGAATATAGCTTCTTGCCCGTTTTTCCTGATCTCGCTGGATAACTTCTTGGACAAAATCGTTATAGAGTTGAAATCTGCTGATTCCTTTAAATGTGTAGTTGGGATCGGCTGCGAGCAGTCCTACAATGCGTGTTTGCACCGGACGCTGTAAAATATCGTCGTCAATATCATTTATAACCTCTGCGATGCGGTTAACTCTAATATTCTTGTCGGATAATTCGCTACTTTTGCATTTTAGAAAGCCATCAAGAAAAACTTCCTGCTCTTCACGGTTGAAAAATGAAAGTTTTCTTTCTTTCCAAGGAGGGAAGTCAGAATTGAAGAAAGACTGATCGCCTAGCCTTGATAGGCCGCGTATTAATAAGTTACTGGATTCGGAGGTGAACGCGTTGGGGCGACCTAAGAGAAGAACCTTAGCATTTGGAGCGCGGAGTTTGTTGAACTCTCGAAAATTGGCACGGAAATCGTGCTCGGTCATTGCGTGCTTCATCTCATCAAAACCGTCTAATATTATTAGCAATCGTCCAGCAACATTTAGTTGCATAAGAGTCTTATACGAATAGCCTTCCAATGAATATCTTGATGTGAAATGTTTCCCAAAGAGCCCCGCAAGCTCTGTTTCATGAACTACTTGACCTAAAGGTAATAATATTGGCAGGCGTTCACACTCTGGCGCACGCAGATATCTCAAAGCTTGTTCGGACGCAACCCGTTTCGCCAAGCTACTTTTGCCAAGTCCGTAACCCCCCAATATCGCCAATCCTGTATCGTCGGTTAGCGGAGAGTTGATCCACGCCTGAACATTATCGAATGCTGTGCCTTCTACGGCTTCGAATCGCCCCTCCACATAATATTCATGAATCTCATCAGCAGCAAATTCTTCAGCTAGTGCTTGTATATATGGTGCAAGTCCGACAAGCCAGCTTTCCAGTTCTGTCACCGTCATGAATCTCAAATTTCTTGCTTTTTCAATATATTGCCGCGATGCAGCTTCTACATGACGATTTGAGACGATAAGAAGCAAATTAATATCGTTATTGTCCAAAGCTAATTGATAGTCGCTAAGAATTTTTGAAAAATCACTTGTGTTCAATGAGCGGTTATAGTTCTTGCACTCAACTGCCACTTTGATTCGTTTTCCAAGTTCCATCATAGAAAAAACAATGTCGGCATTCTTCCACGCAACTTTTCCCTCGGTGTACGCATCGGGAAATTTGCTTTTCAACATACTCAATATATAATCCCGAAATGTGTCTCCAGTCGATTTTGAATTCATTTAAGTATATATCCTAAGCAAGATGTAATGAGGCATAAGGCCGATACTTGTTCACGGTTTTTGGTTGGCGTGAAAAACTTCTGGAGACTTGCTAATTGGCGTGAGAATGCAAGTCGCCGACCGTGTGCCCTTTGCACAGGAAAATCATTGTGCAAGTGTACATGAGCGGAGCCTGGTATCGGGAAGTCTGCGTTCCCAAGCCATTAGTATAGGTTTCTCGACGTTTTTGGTGCGCGATAGCAGTTATTTGGTTCAGTCATGGGCGCGGTGCCGGTTGGTCCAGTCCCACCTGACTGCCCGCAACGCACAACCGGTCGAACTGCTGCGCCAGGTCCGCCAGCACGACATTGCCCAGGCTCTCGATCAGAATCGCCTCCGCCCGCCGCAGCGCGTCTCCCAGCGCCTGGTTGACCACCTGCTCAACGGCACAATTTGGATGATCGTTATCCACCCCAATGGCAAACAGATGCGGCCCGCCCACCGCCCGATGAATGTCCAGCAGCGTCACCGACCGCAAATCGCACGCCATCGACCAGCCGCCGTGCTTGCCCGCACCGGACGTCACATAACCCGCTTCGCGCAAGCCGGCCATGGTGCGCCGCACCACCACGGGATTGGTATCGAGCATTTTCGCGATGTGTTCCGAGGTCAAAGGTCCGTCATGCCTGGCCATGTGCAGCAGCACATGGAGCACGCGGGAAAGGCGGCTGTCTGTTCTCATTGAATTGTCGCTCGAGGTGATCTGGACGCACAGTTTACCGCCTCGCGGCATGCCGCGTGGGCCGATATTGAGGCCGGCAAAAGCCGTCTTCCCGGCGCGATTTTTTCGGGTACAATCATTGTGAACGGTCGTGCTATTTTTAGGCGATAACAACAAGGAGACTGTATGGACCTGAACTATACGAGCGAGGACCTGGCGTTCCGCGACCAAGCGCGCGCCTTCCTCGACGCCAATCTTCCGGCCGATCTGCAGCAAAAGGTGCGCAAGCACCTGCGCCTGTCGAAGGACGATTACGTGCGCTGGCACCAGAGGCTGGCCAAACAGGGCTGGGTGGCGCCGGGCTGGCCCGCCGAATTCGGCGGCCCCGGCTGGAGCGCCGTGCAGCGCCACATCTGGGAAGAAGAATGCGCCCGCGCCGGCACCCCGCCGATCCTGCCGTTTGGCGTGAATATGGTCGCCCCGGTCATCATGGCCTTCGGCAGCGACGAACAGAAAGCCCACTTCCTGCCGCGTATCCTGTCGTGCGCAGACTGGTGGTGCCAGGGCTACTCGGAACCGGGCGCCGGCTCCGACCTTGCTTCGCTCAAGACCACCGCCGAACGCGATGGCGACTTTTACGTGGTCAACGGCCAGAAAACCTGGACCACCCTGGCCCAGCATGCCGACATGATCTTTTGCCTGGTGCGCACCGACAGCGGCGTGCGCAAGCAGGAAGGCATCTCCTTCCTCCTGATCGACATGCACAGCCCCGGCGTGACCGTCCGCCCGATCATCATGCTCGACGAAGACCACGAAGTGAACGAAGTCTTTTTCGATAACGTGCGTGTGCCGGTGCAAAACCTGGTCGGCAAGGAAAACAAGGGCTGGACCTACGCCAAATACCTGCTCGGCCACGAACGCACCGGCATCGCCGCCGTGGGCCGCTCCAAGCGCGAACTGGCCACGCTCAAGCGCATCGCCGCGCAGCGCAGCAAGAACGGCAAGCCGCTGATCGACGACCCGCTGTTCGCCGCCAAGGTGGCCACCCTCGAAATCGAACTGATGGCGCTGGAGATGACCGTCATGCGCGTGCTGGCGCAGGAACACAAGGCGCCCGGTCCGGAAGCGTCGGTGCTCAAGGTGCGCGGCACCGACATCCAGCAGACGCTGACCGAACTGATGGTCGAAGCGGTCGGCCCGATGGCGCTGCCGTTCGACCCCGCCTATCTCGAATCGGAGACGCCGCACAGCGTGTTCGGCGATGACGATGCCGCGCCGCTGGCCGCGCACTACTTCAATTTCCGCAAGACCTCCATCTATGGCGGCTCGAACGAGATTCAACGCAATATCATCACCCAGATGATCCTGGGCCTGTGAGGGACTGAACATGGATTTCAACTTCAAGGAAGAACAGCTGGCCTTCGCCGATGCCCTCAAGCGCTGGGTGACCAAGGACTACAGCTTCGAGGCGCGCAAGAAGATCGTTCATTCAAGCGAGGGCACCTCGGACGCCGCATGGGCCGCGCTGGCAGAACTGGGCATGCTGGCCTTGCCGGTGCCGGAAGAGCAGGGCGGCTTCAATGGCACGGCGGTCGACATGTTCGTCGTCATGCAGGAGCTGGGGCGCGGACTGGTGGTCGAACCGTATTTCGCCACCGTGCTCGGTGCGCATTTCCTCGCCTTGGGCGGCAAGCATCCCGACCTGCTGGCGCAAGTGGCTGGCGGCGAACTCAAACTGGCCTGCGCGCTGGCTGAAAAACAGTCGCGCCACGACCTGTCCGACATCGCCACCACGGCGCTGGCCAATGGCGGCGGCTACGCGCTCAATGGCCACAAGAGCGTGGTGATTCACGGCGCCCAGGCCGGCAGCCTAATTGTCTCGGCGCGCAGCAGCGGCCCCCAGCGCGGCGTGGACGGCGTATCGCTGTTCGTGGTGCCGCTGGACGCCGCCGGCGTCACCGTGCGCGACTACCGCACGCTCGACGGCCAGCGCGCCGCCGACATCACCTTCGCCGATGTCCAGGTCCCGCTCGAGAACCTGATCGGCCTTGAAGGCCAGGCCTGGGACCTGCTCGACGCCGGCGCCGACTACGGCGCCGGCCTGCTGTGCGCCGAAGCGCTGGGCGCGATGGAAGCCATTTTTGCCGCCACGCTCGACTACCTCAAGACGCGCACCCAGTTCGGCGCGCCGATCGGCAAATTCCAGGCGCTGCAGCATCGCATGGCCGACATGTACATTCACCTGGAGCAGGCGCGCTCGATGGCGCTGCTGGCCGCGGTGCGCCTTGGGTCAAGCGATGCCGAAGAGCGCCGCCGCACCGTGTCGGCGGCCAAGTTCCGCGTCGGCCAGGCGCTCAAGTTCGTCGGCCAGCAGGCGGTCCAGCTGCACGGCGGCATGGGCGTGACCGACGAACTGCCGGCCGCGCACCACTTCAAGCGCCTGACCATGATCGAACTCTCGCTGGGCGACTCCGACCACCACCTGCAGCGCTTCATCGCGCAGCCGGGTTTCGCGGCGGGTGACATGGCATGACCAGGACCGCATGGTATTTCGAGGACTTTTACGTCGGCCAGGAGATTCCGGTTGGCAGCCGCACCGTGACGGAGGAAGAAATCATCGCCTTTGCCACCCAGTTCGACCCGCAGCCTTTCCACGTCGACCACGACGCGGCCGCGGCGTCCATCTTCGGCGGCGTGATCGCCAGCGGCTGGCATACCTGCAGCATGATGATGCGCATGGTGGTCGACAGCGTGCTGGGCACCTCGTCGAGCATGGGCTCTCCGGGACTGGACAAGGTGCGCTGGCTGCAGCCGGTGCGCGCCGGCGACACGCTCACGGTCAGCTACATCACCACGGCGCTCAAGCCATCGAGCTCGCGCCCCGACCGCGGCGTGGTCTGGTCGACGTGGCGGGCCGTCAACCAGCACGGCGAGGTGGCATGCACGATCGAAGGCATGGGCATGTTCGGGCGCCGCCCGAAGGAGGACGGCGATGCGTGAATTTGCCAGCCTGGCCGAGATGCAGGCGCTGGTGGGGCAGGAGCTGGCCGTGTCGGACTGGCTGGAAATCACCCAGGAGCGCGTGAACCTGTTCGCCGACGCCACCGACGACCACCAGTGGATCCACGTCGACCAGGAGCGCTGCGCGCGCGAGTCGCCCTTCGGCGGCCCGGTGGCGCATGGTTACCTGACGCTGTCGCTCATTTCCGGCCTGTTCGGCAGGGCGCTGCGCATGGTCGATGCGAAGATGGTCGTCAACTATGGCCTCAACAAGGTGCGCTTCCCGGCCCCGGTGCCGGTCGGCAGCCGCGTGCGCGCGCGCCTGACCTTGCAGCAGGTCGAATCCATCGAAGGCGGCGCGCAGCTCGAATGGAGCGTCGTCGTCGAGAACGAGGGTGGCGCCAAACCGGTGTGCGTGGCCGAACTGCTGATGCGCCGCTACTCCTGACCTCCCCGGCGGGGCCGTCGGTCCCGCCATCTGCACCTCCCCACTTGACACCGCAACTATCAATATGCACGGGCCAATCCCGGCCGCGTATGGGACTAGTATGGGCTGACGGGTAGCTGTCCTTGTTCTGTCGTGTGCTCATCAGCCAGGAGTCCGGATGAAAATTGCGAACTTGAAGATCGGTGTTCGTCTGGGGGCCGGTTTTGGCCTTGTGCTGCTGCTGATGGGGGCCTTGCTCGCCACCGGCATCACCTTGCTCAACAGCGCTGGCGAGAGCACCGCCCGGATGGTCGACCACGAGTGGGTCAAGGCCGAAGCGGCCAACGAGATCAACGTCGGCACGCGCGCCAATGCGCGCAGGACGCTCGAACTGTTCATCGTCACCGACCCGGCGCAGCTGGCCAACATCCACCAGCGCATCGAAGTGAACAAGAAGCTGATCTCCGCCGCGCTGGCGACGCTCGAGAAGCTGATCGATTCACGCGACGGCCGCGAACTGCTGGCCAGGGTGATGCGCGAGCGCGCCGTCTACGTCGTCTCGTTCTCGCGCGTCGACAAACTGATCGCCGAAGGCAAGCACGACGAAGCGTCGACCCTGATGCGCTCGGAGACGCTGCCGGCGCTCGACGCGCTGCAAACGTCCATCACCACCCTGGCCGCCATGCAAAAGCGGCTAGCCGAAGCGGCCAGCGCCGCTGTCGAAGAAAGCATTGCCGAGGCCCGCACAATGATGCTGTGGCAGGGCGCGCTGGCGCTCCTGATCGGCGTGGTGGCCGCATGGTGGATCACGCGTTCGATCACGCGGCCGATCAATGACGCGGTCAAGGTGGCCAGGACCGTGGCGGCCGGAGACCTGAGCGCCCACATTGCGCCCGGATCGTCGAGCGAGACGGGGCAGCTGCTGCATGCCCTGGGCGACATGAACGCCGGCTTGCGCAATATCGTCAGCCAGGTGCGCAGCGGCACCGATGCGATTGCGACGGCGTCGAGCCAGATCGCCAGCGGCAACTTCGACCTGTCCACGCGCACCGAGCAGCAAGCCAGTTCGCTGGAAGAGACGGCGTCGTCGATGGAGCAGCTGACGTCGACCGTGAAGCAGAATGCCGACAATGCGCGCCAGGCCAACCAGCTGGCCATCTCGGCCTCGCACGTGGCGGTGCAGGGCGGTTCGGTGGTGGCGCAGGTGGTCGACACGATGGGGTCGATCAACGAATCCTCGCGCAAGATTGTCGATATCATCAGCGTGATCGAAGGGATCGCGTTCCAGACCAATATCCTGGCGCTCAACGCGGCGGTGGAAGCGGCGCGTGCGGGCGAGCAGGGGCGCGGCTTCGCGGTGGTGGCCAGCGAGGTGCGCAACCTGGCGCAGCGCTCGGCGGCGGCGGCCAAGGAAATCAAGATGCTGATCGACGACTCGGTGGACAAGGTCGCGCAGGGCAGCGAGCTGGTTGACCGGGCCGGATCGACCATGCAGGCGATTGTCACGAGTATCAAGAGCGTGGCCGACATGATGGGCGAGATCACGGCGGCCAGCGTCGAGCAGACGGCCGGGATCGAGCAGATCAACCGGGCGATCACGCAGATGGACGAGGTAACGCAGCAAAATGCCGCGCTGGTGGAAGAAGCCGCAGCCGCCGCCGGAGCGCTGCAGGATCAGGCGGGAACGCTGGCTGGCGTGGTCAGCGTATTCAAGCTGCCGGCCGGCGTGGCGGAAGGACGGGCCAAGCCGGCGCCGCGCAAGGTGGAGGCGAGGGTGCCGGTGGAGCGGCCCAGGCAAGCGGCCAGTCCCGCAGGCGCGCGCAAGCGCGAGGTGGCCGCCGCGGGCACGGACGATTGGGAGGAGTTCTGAACAGCCGTTCGCCCGACCTGCCCCGTGGAGCATGCCCGCAAACTTCACATTCCTTGATCTGGATTGGTTGACGCACCCGAACTGACGGCATACAATTTCCACGTAGCAACATTGATTACATGGCAGTGGCGCCGCATGCATGGCCGCGTCTGCCGTTCCTCGCCTTTTCCCGTCCGCCCCAGACCTGCGGGCGGGATCACATGCTAATCCTTTCCATTAACGTCGCGGCGTTCAGCCAGCGCTGGCGCGCCCGCATTACCCGGGGTTGTCGGATGAATATTGCAAACTTACGAATTGGGGCGCGCCTGGGCGGCGCTTTCGGAATCATCCTGCTGATCATGGCGGCCCTGATCGCCACGGCGCTCACGATGCTTGCCAACATCAGCGCCGTCAGCAGCAACATGATGGAGCGCGACATGGTCCAGGCCGATGCGGCCAACGTCATCAACATCGGCACCCGCGCCAACGCGCGCGCCACGCTTGAATTGTTCATCGCGCCCGATGCCGCCTACAGCGCCAGGGTGCGCGACAAGATCGAGGCGAACAAGAGAGACATTACCGGCGCCATCGCGGTACTCGACAAACTGGCCAGCGGCGCCGAAGGCAGGGAATTGCTGGCCAGGATCAAGGCCGAGCGCGTGGTCTATGTCGGCTCGTTCGCCAGGGTCAGCAAGCAGATCGCCGCGCAGGAGCGCGACGCGGCCAGCGCCACCATGCTGGGCGAAACCCTGCCGGCGCTCGACACCTTGCAGGACTCGGTGACGCGGCTGGCCGGCCTGCAAAAAAAGCTGGTGGGCGAGGCCGGCCAAGGCATCGAAGAAAGCGCGGTCCTGGCGCGCAAGGCCATGCTGGTACTGGGCCTGGCGGCGCTGCTCGTTGGCGCCATGTCCGGCTGGTGGATTACCCGTTCCATCACCGGGCCGATCGCCAGGGCGGTGCAGCTTGCGAAGACGGTCGCCGCCGGCGACCTGACCAGCGACATCGCGGTGCGCTCGGGCGACGAAACGGGGCAGTTGATGCAAGCGCTCAGCGAGATGAACGGCAGCCTGCAGGACATCGTCGGCCAGGTGCGCAGCGGCACCGATGCCATTGCGACGGCGTCGGGCCAGATCGCCAGCGGCAACCTCGATCTGTCGGCGCGCACCGAGCAGCAAGCCGGTTCGCTCGAAGAGACCGCGTCGTCGATGGAAGAACTGACGTCGACCGTCAAGCAGAATGCCGACAATGCGCGCCAGGCCAACCAGCTGGCCGTGTCGGCCTCGCACGTGGCGCTGCAGGGTGGTGCCGTGGTGGCGCAGGTGGTCGACACGATGGGGGCGATCAACGAATCGTCGCGCAAGATTGTCGACATCATCGGCGTGATCGAAGGGATCGCGTTCCAGACCAATATCCTGGCGCTCAACGCGGCGGTGGAAGCGGCGCGCGCGGGCGAGCAGGGGCGCGGCTTCGCGGTTGTCGCCAGCGAGGTGCGCAACCTGGCGCAGCGCTCGGCGGCGGCGGCCAAGGAAATCAAGACGCTGATCGGCGACTCGGTGAACAAGGTCGCGCTGGGCAGCGAGCTGGTCGACCGGGCCGGGACGAGCATGCAGGCGATCGTCACCAGTACCAGGAGCGTGGCCGACATGATGGGCGAAATCACGGCGGCGAGCGTGGAGCAGACGGCCGGGATCGAGCAGATCAACCGGGCCATTACGCAGATGGACGAGGTGACGCAGCAAAATGCGGCGCTGGTGGAGCAAGCCGCGGCCGCCGCCGCGGCGCTGCAGGATCAGGCGGGAACGCTCGCCGGGGTGGTCAGCGTATTCAAGCTGCCGGCGGGCGTGGTGGAAGGCAGGGCCAGGCCGGCGCCGCGCGCGGGGGCGGCGCGGGGCGGCGCAAAGCGCGCCCTAATCCCTTTGTAAACAATACCGGTTGCGCCCACCCGCCTTGGCCTCGTACAAAAGGGCGTCGGCCTCCTTGATCAGCACACCCGGCGGCAGGCCATCGGCCGGCATCAGGCTGGCCACACCCATGCTCAGGGTCAGCCACGGCGAGGCGCCCGATTTTTCGTGCGGGATGGCCAGCAGCGCGATCTCGTCGAGCAGTTTCCTGGCCACCACCTCGGCGCCGCGCTTGTCTTCCTGCGGCAGCAGGATCACGAATTCCTCGCCGCCGTAGCGCGCCACCAGATCCTGCGGGCGCGCCGCCGCGCGCCGCATCGCGCCTCCCACCTGCACCAGGCTGTCGTCGCCGGCCTGATGGCCATACGCGTCGTTGTACGCCTTGAAATGGTCGATATCGGCGATGATCAGCGCGATCGGCATGCGGGCGCGCGCGCAGCGCCGCCATTCCGTATCCATCGCTTCGTCGAAGCCGCGCCGGTTGGCCACCCCGGTCAGGCCGTCGGTCAGGGTCAGCTCGCGCAGCGCATCGCTCTGGCGCTTGACCGTCAGCTGGGTGCGCACGCGCGCCCGCACCACCGCCGCGTTGACCGGCTTGGTGATGAAATCGGCGGCGCCGGCTTCGAGCGCGCGCGTTTCATCCTCGGGCGTCTTGAGCGCCGTGACGAAAATGATGGGAATGTCGCGCGTCGCCCCCGACTCGCGCAAGGCCCGGCACACCGCGTAACCATCCATGTCTGGCATCATCGCGTCGAGCAGGATCAGGTCCGGGCGCTGGTTCTGGGCGATATGCAGCGCCTTGGCGCCGTTCATCGCGAACAGCACGTCGTGCTCGTCCTGCAAGGCCTGGTGCAGGATCTGGATGTTTTCCATCGCGTCGTCGACGATCAGGATACGCCCGTTCCTCGCCATATCGGTCCAACTCATGCATGGTCCCTTCGTTTCAAAATCTCCTGCACCTGCAGCGCGGCGTTGGCAAAGCCGAGCGTGGCGACGGCATCGCCCAGCGCGCTCACCACCGCCGGGGCCAGGGCTGCGTCCAGAACCGGACGCAGTGCGTCAAATGCCGCCATGGCCTTCAGATTGTTATTCTGAAGCAAACTCAGAAGATCCGCCAGCGCCGCGTTTATTTGCAGGGGGTCTTGTGCCCCCGGCGGCACACCGGATGCCGCCGGCGCGGGCAGGGCGCGCGCGGTCTCGAACACCGCCTGCAGCGCCTTGTCGAGCGCCCCCAGGCGCACCGTCAGTTCGGCGCTGCCGGCCCCGCGCAAGGCTTGTTCAAAATCGAAGGCCAGCGCCGCCAGCTCGCTCGCCCCCAAGTTGGCCGCCACGCCGCGCAGGCGATGCACCAGCTGGATCGCCTCCTGGCGCTCCTCGCCGCGCAGCAGCGCGCGCACCTCGTCCAGGGTCTGGCCCTGCGAACTCTCGAAGCGCTTGAACAAGGTGACAAAGTTATCGATATTGCCACCGAAGCGCGGCAGGGTCGATGCCAGGTCGATGCCCGGGATGTCGAGCGCGCGCACGCTGTCGGGCAGCGCGGCCTTGGGCGCATGCCCCATGCTTGCGGGCGCATGCGCTTCGCGCACGGCGCCGTCCGAGGTCACCCGGATCAGGGTGTCGACCAGGTTGTCCACGTCGATCGGCTTGGCCACATGGCCGTTCATGCCCGCCGCGATGGCATGGTGGCGGTCCTCTTCCATCGCGTTGGCGGTCATCGCAATGATCGGCAGCGCCTTGACGCCCATGCGCCGGATCGCTTCGGCCGCCTGGTAACCATTCATGACCGGCATCTGGATATCCATCAGCACCGCATCGTAGCGGCTGGGAGCATCGGCCAGCATGCTGACCGCGATGCGCCCGTTGCCCGCGATGTCGACCGCGGCGCCGGCGTGCAGCAGGATGTACTTCGCCACTTCCTGGTTGATCTGGTTATCCTCGACCAGCAGCACATACATGCCCTTCAGGCGGCCCGCCAGCGGCAGCTCGGGCGCCGCATCGGGCGCCGCTTTCCCGGTATGGAGTTCGATTGCCGTCGTGATCAGGGAAAGCCGCGTCACCGGCTTGCTCATGATGGCGTCCAGCTTCAGGTCTTCCTGCAGCGCCACCAGCTGCTCGCGCGCGCTCTCGGCCACCATCAGCGCGCAGCGCGGCATGACGATGGCCGGATCGGCGCGCGCGAAAGTCAGCACCGCGATGCCGTCCAGCTCCGCCATCGCCGTATCGAGGAACATCAGATCGTAGGGAACCCCGGCGCGGCCGGCCGCGCGCAGCAGTTCGAGCGCCTCGGCGCCGCTGGCGGCACTGTCGACCACCCATCCGAAGCTGGCGCACAGGCGGGCGACGGCCTCGCGCGCGCTGCGGTTGTCGTCCACCACCAGCACGGAGTGCACCGCGCCGGCCGGCAGCGCAGGGAGCACCGGCAGCACGGCCGCGTCGTCGGCATGCGCCGCGCCGAAGGCCGAATCGAAATGGAACTCGGCGCCGGCGCCAAGTTCGCTGCGCACGCCCAGCGTGCCGCCCATCAGCCCCACCAGGCGGCGGCAGATCGCCAGTCCCAGCCCGGTGCCGCCGTATTTGCGGCTGGTCGAGGTGTCGCCCTGCGAAAAGGCGTCGAACATGTGCGCCTGCTGCTCGCGCGCGATGCCGATGCCGCTGTCGCGTACCGCGAAATCGAGCACCACCACGCCATCGGCTTCGCCGCGGCGCGTGATCGACAGCACCACTTCGCCCTGTTCGGTGAACTTGATGGCGTTCCCGATCAGGTTCAGCAGCACCTGTTCGAGCCGCAGCGCGTCGCCCACCACAGTCAGCGGCACGTCCGGCGCCACCGCGTACACCAGCTCCACGCCCTTGTTCCAGGCGTTGGCCGACAGCAGCACCGAGATGCTGTCGAGGACCTGGCACAGCGCGAATGGCGACGATTCGAGCACCAGCTGGCCCGCTTCGATCTTGGAAAAATCGAGCACGTCGCTCAGGATGCCCATCAGCGAGCGGGTCGACATCTTGATCTTGGCGACATAACTGCGCTCGCGCCGTTCCAGCGACCCTTCTTCGAGCAGGCGCGCCAGCCCCATGATGGCATTCATCGGGGTGCGGATTTCGTGGCTCATATTGGCCAGGAACTGGCTTTTCGCGCTGCTGGCCGATTCGGCCCGTTCCAGCGCCTGGATCAGCTGCTCGTTGAGCGACTGCAGGCGCAACTCGGTGCGCTTGAGTTCCGAGACGTCCGAAATGAGCACGTAAAAGCCGCGTACCGCACCGTCTTCATCGAAGTCGGGGATGTAATTGGCCCAGGTATGGCGCACCTCGCCGGACGGCTCATGCAGGTCGCGCGCAAAATGGGTGGCCTTGCCGTCCAGGACCTCGCGCAGGTGCGGCGCGATGTCGGCCATCGTTTCGGGACCGAGGATATCGTCCATGCGCGTGCCGGTGATGCCGGCGGCACTGCGCCCGAACAGCTCCAGGTAGCGGCGGTTGGCGAACTGGCAGCGCAGTTCCGCGTCCCAGTAGGCCACCATGCCGGGCACGTTGTCGGTGACGGTGCGGATGAAGCGCTCGCTCTGTTCGAGCCGCTCGCTGGTGGCGCGCAGGGCCTTCTCGGCCGCCACGCGCTCGCTGATATCGCGCACGGTCGACTGCAAGATGCCCTTGCCGCCGATATTCACGCTGGTAAGCAGTACGTCGGCGTTGAACAGCGTGCCGTCGCGGCGCATGTGCAGCCACTCGAAATGGTGGCTGCCGGTTTCGATCGCGTAGCGGATGAACTGTTCGGCCTTCTCGTCGGAGCGGCGCCCGTCCGGCTGGAACTCGGGCGAGGTGGTGGCCGGCGACAGGGTCAGGAATTCCTCGATGGTGGCGCAGCCGTAGATGCGCACCGCGGCCTGGTTGCCGCCGATGAAACCGGCGCCCTGGGCGACCAGCATATGGGCGTCGCCCGACATTTCGTACAGCGCCCGGAACTGCTCGTTGACGTCGCGCAGGCGATCCGAGAGCAGTTTGCGTTCGCTGACATCGAGCACCACGGCGCTGATGCCGACCAGCGCGTGGTCGGGGCCGAACACCGGATGGTAGCTGGTCACCCAGTGGCTTTCCACATCGGGCGAGCCGGGCACCGAGCGCGATTCGTGCACCGACTTGATCGGCAGGCCGGTATCGCGCACCTGGCGGTACGCCTTCTCGAATTCGACGCCCAGGGGGCCGAGCAGCTCGGGCAGGGTGCGCCCCAGATGGGCGGCCACCGGCATCGCATTGACCGCCGCCAGGTACTCGTTGACCATGACGATGCGCAGGTCGGCGTCGAGCAGGGCCAGGCCCACCGGCGCGGTGGCGTACACGGTTTCGAGCAGGGCGTTGGCGCGTTCCAGTTCGCCGGTGCGTTCGGCGACCAGGGTTTCGAGGTCGTTGCGGTAGCGCTGCAGTTCGCCGTCCATGTGCTGCAGGGCGCCGGCCACGTCGGCCACTTCGCGGATCTGCATCGGCGGCAGCGCCATCGGCTCGCCGCGGCCGAGCGCCGCCGCCGGCGCGCACAGGGAACGCACCGAGCGCCCGATCACGCCGCCGATGGTCCACGCGGCGGCAAAGCCCACCACCAGCAGCGCGGCCACGCTGAGGAACACGCTGGCCAGCGCCTCGCGCATGGCTTCATAGGCCGCGTCGCGCGGCAGGGCGACCGTGGCGTACCAGCCACGCCTGGGTGAGCGCTGCAGGCTGGAGATGACGCGCACGCCTTCGCGCGAGGTCAGTTCCATCGTGCCGGCATTGGCGCGCCGCGCCAGGTCGGCCATTTCCGGGCGCGCCAGCGCGCCGATGAACTTCTCGGGAGCGATGCTGCGCGCGACAAAGATGTCGCTGCGGTCGAACAACTGGGCGTTCCAGCGCGGCGGCAGGCGCTGGTCGGCCAGCAGCTGGTTGAAGCGTTCGGGGCGCAACTGGGCCGACAGCACGTACACCACCTCGCCGTGGCGCCGCACCGGCACCTCGACCGAGACGGTGTAGGGCGCGCCCGGCATGCCGCGGTGCAGATCCGAGGTGGCGGCCAGGCCGCTGACGGCGACCTGGCGGATGGTCTCGACGTTGCCGTTCGGTGGCAGCGGCAGGCCGTGGGCGACGCGGGTATTGAGCAGCGGCTTGCCATCGAGGTCGCTCAGCACGAAGGCGTAGCCGGGGAATTCCGGGCCCAGGATGCTGCGCGCCTGATAGTGGAAGTCGGCCAGGTCGCCGCTGGTGAGGCTGGGCGAACTGGCCAGGGCGCGTGCCGCGGTTTCGCCGGCATCGAGATCGCGCTCGGCGGCCATGAGCACATTTTGCGCCAGCCGTTCGGCGTTGCGCAGCAGGTTCTGGTGCTCGCGCTGGAAGGAGTCGTAGGAGAGGGCGGCGAAGCCGATCAGGGTCGGCAAGGCGCAGGCGAGGACCAGCGTGGCGGTCTTCGAGCGGATGGACGGCAGGGTTGAACGTGATGAAAACGACACTGCCCGAGCCTCCGCCGCATCAAACGCGGCGCCGTGCACCGCTATGAGAACGATGGTAGCCGAGCAGGCGTTTTCTTCAAAGCACTTTACGCCAGCCGTGTGCGGCTATGCGTCTGCCATAACATCCAGCAACATTTCCTAACCGGGGTCAGACCTCCGATTCGAAACGTTTCCTAACCGGGGTCAGAGCTCCGATTAGAAACAAAAGTGTTCCGATTG
>NZ_JAVCWM010000049.1:0-17601 GCF_030846495.1 Massilia scottii
GGTAAAGTGTCAATGGCCAAAAAATCGTACTTGCGAAACCAGCGAACAAGGTCAGGGTCGATATAGCCCGGCGCGCATCGGCGTCGAATTTCCGGTTGATGGTGGCGAACGCCGCCTCATACAGCGTGAGCGCCATTGCCAGGCCCAGCAGGGTGAATGCACCATAGTAGGACGCAAGGCCAGTGCAATGGCTCAACCAAAGTAGCCCGGTCCCGCAGACCAGTGAACCGGTCGCCATGACGTGCCGGCCTCCCAGCCGGTCGAGCAGCATACCGACCGGCGTGGATGCCAGGCCCGCGACCAGCAAGCTCCACGAGAACGCGCCGTAAACCAGCTCGCCGCGTAGCCCCACATCGCGTGCTATCGCCGGCGCGACAATACTGAACGCGTAGTAGATCGATCCCCACGAAATGATCTGGGTGATGGCGAGAATGCCAATTGTTCGCCAGGTGGTGCGCATACGGACTCCTCTTTCCTAAGCGCGTGATAGGAAATCCACGCGCCTTATCGGTTCATCAAGGGCAGCAACGGTCGGGCTCTGCAGCGGCTGGCGTGGCAGTCGCGCTCGCGCAGCCGCAACCCGATTTCCCGAGCGCCTTTTCTGACGCATCCAGAACGCAACAGGCGTCTGGTCCCGCAGGTGCGGGACCACCGCAGCAGCCAGTGGCCGGCGCATCGTCATCCCTTAAACTGGCGCTGGTCAGCACGGGCGCCGGTGCGCAGCACCCGGCGCTGCGCGCCTCCCCGGTTAAACTCTGAGTGTTGCACACACCGGTTTCCGGCAAGTCCAGCTGCACATCGTCGGCACCGGCCATGTCACCGGCCAGCGCCGCGACGATTGAGCGCACCTGTTCGTAGCCGGTCGCCATCAGGAAGTTAGGAGCACGCCCATAACTTTTGGCACCGACCGCGTAGTAATTCGGCTCGGGATGTGCAAGCTCGCGGTGCCCGTGCGGTCTGACCGTTCCACAACTGTGTTCGTTAGGATCGATCAGCGGCGCCAGTGCATCGGTGCTCTCCAGCCACGCATCGTGGCGCACGCGCAGCTCACGGGTGATCGTCAAGTCTGGCCGCGATCCGGTCGCCGCCACGATTTCATCAATGCCTTCGATGACCGGCGTTCCGGATTCGCCGATTACCTGAATTGTTCCCTGTGCCTTGCGCAGCGCGCTGATTCGAAGGCCCGTATGCAATTCCAGTTTCCCCGACGCCTGCAATGCCTTTAACCTGATTCCCAATTGCCCCCGCGCCAATAAGCCATCGGCTTCGCCTCCCCCGAATACTCTGGCAAGCTCGGTGCCACGGATGGCCCAGATCAAGCTAGTACCAGGCTCTGCCTCCGCGAGCTGCGTAAGTGCCAGGAGCGTGCCGGCGGCCGAATGTCCAGCTCCGACGACAAGGACTCGGCGACCGGCATAGCGCGCACGCTGCAAACCGAGCACATCCGGCATGCCATAAGTAATGCGGTCAGCCAGACTGCTTTCGCCCACCGCCAGCAAACCGTTCGCGCCAAGCGGATTAGGTTGCGACCAGGTGCCGGTCGCATCGAGCACGGCGCTGGCAAGGAATTCCTCTTCGCCTGCGGCAGTCAGTGCGCGAAGGACAAAGGGGGCGTTCTGTCGATGACGGGTTTTCACCTTGTCGAAGCCGTAGCGGCTGATGGCCAGGATCTGGTGGTTGAGCTTCAAGCCCACCGCAATTGGGGGCAGCGACGCCAGTGGCGTCAGATAGTCGTCGATCAGTTCGCCGGCAGTCGGCAAGCCGTCCGGCGCTGGCGACACCCAGCCCGCGCGTTTGAGCAGCCGTTCCGCAGCCTTGTCGACGTTGTATCGCCAGGGCGAAAACAGTCGCACATGTCGATAAGACTGGAGGTTGGCGGCCACCGTTTTGCCTGCCTCGAAAACAATCACTGCCATGCCATGTTCAATGAGGTGTGCCGCCGCCGCCAAGCCGACCGGGCCGGCACCGAGGATAGCAACAGGATGAGTCTCATTCAATGTGTTCATGTTTTCTCCTTTTATTCCTTATTCGTCGAATGACGAATACAAGGACAAAAAAATTTACATCTGACCAATCATTTCCTTCAGCTGCGCGAGACGTTCGGGGTTCACGCAATAGCACACGCGCTGTTCGTCGGCCGAGCCCAGGATGAGACCAGCTTGCTTGAGGATCGTGACATGCTGCGAAATCGTTGACGGCGCCAGCGGCAGGATGTCAGCGAGACTGCCGAAATAGCAGGCGCCGTACGCCGACAGGTACCGCAGCAGCCGCACGCGGGCCGGGTGGCCCAGCGCCTTGCACATCAGTGCAAGGTCGTCGGCATCGACTTCGGGCATCACCTTATCGCTGTTGCTTTCGCAGCACTTATCCATCCTGACGATCCATTCGTTGTTTGACGAATGAAGGTTAGCGTTGATGTCATCAAGCTGTCAATAAGTTTCGATATTATTGGAAATGTCGTTTCAATTACAGGAGTTCGAGATGAGTGAGAAAGTCTACAACGTGCTGTTTCTTTGCAGCGGCAACTCGGCCCGGAGCGTCATGGCGGAAGCGCTGGCGAGTACGATGGGCAAGGGCCGGTTCCGTGGCTATTCGGCGGGCAGCTTTCCGAGCGGCCAGGTCAACCCCTACGCGATCGAGCAGATCGCCGGCACCGGCTACCCGCTCGGCCAGTTGCGCAGCAAGAGCTGGGATGAATTCGCGACGCCCGATGCCCCGCACATGGATTTCGTCATCACCGTGTGCGACAACGCTGCCGGCGAAATTTGCCCCATTTGGCCTGGCCATCCGATGTCCGCCCATTGGGGCTTTCAGGACCCCGCAGCGTTTGCCGGCGCTGAAGAGGAGACGCGTGTCGTCTTCCAAAAAATCTTCCGGCAAATCGTCAGCCGCATGAACGTCTTCCTCAGCCTGCCGCTTCACATGCTTGAGAAAAACGCGATCAAGCGCGAACTCGACGCCATCGGCGCATCTGACCACGCGGTCTGATCGAAAGCCGAAAGCAGCAGAAACCTATTCATCGGTTTCATAATTCCAGTAAAATGGAAATGAACCGCGCTTGACTGCTCTCACCTGGACAACATCACATGGATACTAAACACGCTCTCGACGCCCTCGCGGCGCTGGCTCAGGACTCCCGGCTGGCGGTGTTCCGCCTGCTGGTCCAGGCTGGCCCGGATGGGGGCATGGTGGCGAGCAAGATCGCCGAGGCCCTCGGCCTGCCGGCATCGTCACTGTCTTTCCATCTGAAGGAACTGACCCACGCCAATCTGATCGCCCCGCGCCAGGATGGCCGTTTCATCTTTTACACGGCCCAGTTCGACACGATGAATTCCCTGCTGGCGTTCCTGACCGAAAACTGCTGCAGCGGCCAGCCGTGCGACGTGAGCTGCACGCCCGAAGCGGCGACTGCCCACGCTTAGCGCCGAGCGGCAACGACATCGCTCCTGGCCGGCGTGCCGGCCTCACCCTACAGACACACTGGATCTCCCATGAACGTTCTATTCCTCTGCACCGGTAATTCCTGCCGCTCGGTCCTTTCCGAAGCGGCCTTCAATCACCTCGCGCCCGATGGCCTGAAGGCGATCAGCGCCGGCAGCAAGCCGGCCGGCCAGCTCCATCCCCGCGCTGTCGCCTTGCTCCACCGTAAAGGCATCTCCACCGACGGGTATTTCAGCAAATCCTGGGACGACCTGCCGCTCACGCCCGATATCGTGGTGACCGTGTGCGGCAGCGCCGCCGGCGAAACCTGCCCGGCCTACCTCGGCCCTGTGCTGCGCACGCATTGGGGGGTCGACGATCCGGGCCACATTGTCGGTACCGAGGAAGAGATCGAGACCGCATTCGAAGAAACCTACGCGATCATCCGCGCACGGATCGCGGCCTTCCTGGCTTTGCCGCTGGACGCGCTGCAAGGCGACAAGGCGGCATTCAAGGCGGAACTCGACCGCATTGGCACGCTGACCGCCTGACCGGCCGTGTGGCCGCGCCACACGCCTGAATTTACTCACTGACCGATTCGACTGTCGTCCCGGGAGGCCGACAGGCGTTCTTTTGTCCCGCACTTCCGTTTAAAGGAGTTCCAGTGCTTGCCGCATTCCTGATCTTCCTCGTTACCCTCATCTTCGTCATCTGGCAGCCGCGCGGGCTCGGCATCGGCTGGAGCGCCGCCGCCGGCGCCGTCGTCGCGCTGCTGGCCGGCGTCATCCAGGTGGCCGATATTCCCGTCGTCTGGCACATCGTCTGGAACGCCACCGGCACCTTTGTCGCGGTCATCATCATCAGCCTGTTGCTGGACAAAGCCGGCTTCTTCGAATGGGCCGCGCTGCACGTGGCGCGCTGGGGCAAGGGCAACGGCCGCCGCCTGTTCATCCTGCTCGTGCTGCTCGGCGCCGCTGTCGCCGCCCTGTTCGCCAACGACGGCGCCGCGCTGATCCTCACGCCGATCGTCATCGCCATGCTGCGCGAGCTGCGTTTTTCGGCAAAAGCGACCCTGGCGTATGTGATGGCGGCCGGCTTCATCGCCGACACGGCCAGCCTGCCGCTGGTGGTATCGAACCTGGTCAACATCGTCTCGGCCGACTACTTCGGCATCAGCTTCGCCCGCTACGCCGCGGTGATGGTGCCGGTCAACCTGGTGTCGGTGGCGGCCACCCTGGGCGTACTGATCTGGTTCTTCCGCAAGGATATTCCGGCCGACTACGACCTGTCGCAACTGAAGCGTCCGGAACAAGCCATCCACGACCGCGCCACCTTCATCACCGGCTGGTGGGTGCTGGGCGTGCTGCTGGTGGGCTTCTTCTGGCTCGAACAGCTCGGCGTGCCGATCAGCGCGGTGGCCGCCGCCGGCGCGCTGCTGCTGCTCGTGGTGGCCGCGCGCGGCCACAAGATTTCCACGCGCGAGGTGGTCCTCAACGCGCCGTGGCAGGTGGTCGTGTTCTCGCTCGGTATGTACCTGGTCGTCTACGGGCTGCGCAATGCAGGCCTGACCAGCTATCTGACGGCGCTCCTGAATCAGTGTGCGGAGTACGGCGTCTGGGGCGCAGCGATGGGTACCGGCGTGATCACCGCCTTCCTCTCATCCATCATGAACAACATGCCGACCGTGCTGATCGGCGCCCTGTCGATCGATGCGACCGCCAGCAGCGGCGTGGTACGCGAAGCGATGGTGTATGCCAACATCATCGGCAGCGACCTGGGGCCGAAAATCACCCCGATCGGCAGCCTGGCTACCCTGCTGTGGCTGCACGTCTTATCCAGCAAGGACATCCGGATTTCGTGGGGCTACTATTTCCGCGTCGGGATCGTTCTCACCCTGCCGGTGCTGCTGCTCACCCTGGCCGCGCTCGCGCTGCGCCTTTCATAATTGGAGAACGCCATGTCCGTCACGATTTACCACAACCCCGCTTGCGGCACCTCGCGCAATACGCTGGCCCTGATCCGCAATGCCGGCGTCGAGCCGTTCGTCATCGAGTACCTGAAACAGCCGCCCGAGCGCGCCACCCTGGCCGGCCTGATCGCCGCCAGCGGCCTGCAGGTCAGGGATGCAATGCGCCAGAAAGGCACGCCCTATGCCGAGCTGGGCCTTGATGCGCCTTCGATGACCGACGACCAGCTGCTCGACGCCATGCTGGCCCATCCGATCCTGATCAATCGTCCGTTCGTGGCAACGCCGCTGGGCGTGCGCCTGTGCCGTCCCTCGGAACTGGTGCTCGACATCCTGGACCAGCCGCAGCGCGGCGCCTTTACCAAGGAAGACGGCGAGCGTGTGATCGATGCCGACGGAAAGCGGGTGCAGCATGGATAAGATTCCCGGCCTGCCCAACATCAACGCCGAGCAGCTCGGCATGCCCACGCTTGAGCAGTTGGTACCTGCCGGCGAACTGAATCATCCGCCCCGCATCCTGATGCTGTACGGCTCGCTGCGCGAACGCTCGTTCAGCCGCTTCCTCACGCACGAGGCGGCCCGCATCCTTGAGCATTTTGGGGCGGAAGTGAAGATTTTCGATCCGATGGAATTGCCCATGGCCGGCAGGCAGCGTGCCCGAAGACCATCCCAAGGTGGTCGAGCTGCGCGCCCTGTCGCTGTGGTCCGAGGGCCAGGTCTGGTGCAGCCCGGAACGTCATGGCACGGTGACGGCGGTGATGAAGAACCAGATCGACTGGATTCCGCTGGAACAGGGCGCCACGCGCCCGAGCCAGGGGCGCACCCTGGCCGTGATGCAGGTGTGCGGCGGCTCGCAGTCGTTCAACGTGGTCAACACCTTGCGCCTGCTGGGGCGCTGGATGCGCATGTTCACCATCCCGTATCAATCGTCGGTGCCGATGGCCTACAAGGAATTCGATGAGGAAGGCCGCATGCGCCCGTCGGGCTACTACGACCGCGTGGTCGACGTCATGGAAGAGCTTTTCAAGATGACCTTGTTGATGCGCGGGCGCTCCGACTACCTGACCGACCGCTACAGCGAGCGCAACGAACGGGCCCTTAAAGCGATCGACCGCCACATCGCGAAGATTTAAGTAGTGGCGTGAGTTTCGCTTCCACGGCAGGCGCCAGGGGCGGAACCAGTCCGGCAATTCGTAGGATACGCCAGAGGGGAGGTTGCTCCTTGGGGAACACGTCGAATTTGTGTCAAACTTTTGTTTGTGCACAAACAATAGTTTGACACAAGCGGCCGCACCTCTAGTACCGTCTCAAAAGCCCATGTGTGTCCTGAGTTTGGCCACATGGGCGAACGCTGCTGGGATGCTGGCGCCTAACACCAGGTGTCGGCGAACGGCTTGATGAGTTCGGACCGAGCGAGGTCCGTCGGATAATCGCCGGCTGCTACGAAATGGGCAATCAGATCTCCGAGGTGGCGATCCATGTTTTGCAACTGCGTCACAATCGAGAGGAGCAACAGGCTCAAACTCAAGATGAAGGTAGTGTGCTACCGAGTTCCTATACGATGCATGAAATTTGGGCGTGGAGTTTGTGAGCGCGGACCTGCACCACCGTAAGGAGATGCAGGGCCAAGGGTCACCATCAACGCCAACACTGTTCAGCCAGACTGACCGTGCGTCAGGTCCTAAACACTCACACCGAACGACGCGGCCAGCGGCCCCAGGCCCCCTTTAAATCCTTGACCGACAGCCCTGAACTTCCAGTCCGCCCCGTTGCGGTAGATCTCACCAAAAATCATTGCAGTTTCAGTTGAGCTATCTTCAGACAGATCATATCTTGCAATCTCGCTGTTACCGCTTGCATTGATACAGCGGACGAATGCGTTCGACACCATCCCAAAGTTCTGCTTGCGGGCATCCGCATCATGAATCGTCACACAAACCGCGATCTTGTCAACATCGGCGGGCACATTGCTAAGGTCCACCGTCACACTTTCGTCGTCGCCGTCGCCGGCGCCAGTGCGGTTGTCCCCTGAGTGAGCCACGGAGCCATCTACCGATTTCAGATTGTTGTAGAAGATCATGTCGGAATCGGTGCGCACCTTGCCATCCGTTTTCAGCAAGAAAACGGAGCCATCGAGATCGAATTCGGCGCCATCGGTAGAGCGCGTGTCCCATCCCAAACCGAGGATCATTTTGGACAATCCTGGCGCTTCCTTGCTCAGATTTACGTTGCCGCCTTTTTGCAAACTGATTGCCATATGTGCTCCTCCAGAGGTGAAATGAAAAGCAATTATAGTGACTCGTAGGGCTGTTACAACATCCTTCGCTCCAATTAATGATAGCTTAAGCTATCTGACGCAATATTATGCTCGGCGTGGATTCTGCGCGGAAGACGGGGCAAGCAATGCTTCCATCACCCGGCAGCGCCAGAGCGCATGTATGCCGTCCCCGCATCATTCACAGGCAAGGAGCCTCACCATGAACTCGCATCTTCAATCAAGCTACGAGCAGTCCGGCAGCGTGCCCCTGGTCCGGCATCGCGTTTTGCGCAATACGTACTGGCTGCTCGCTCTGTCGATGATTCCGACTGTGCTCGGCGCGTTCGTGGGTGTGCAAACCCAGCTTCCTTTGCCAGGAGGTTTTTTAGGGATGATCATCTTCCTGGCTGTGGCTTGTGGTTTCATTTTTGCTATCGAGAGGACAAAGGATTCCGGCGCCGGCGTTGCCGTACTCATGGGTTTTACATTTTTCATGGGATTGATGCTTACACCGATTCTGACCCGGACCCTCGGTTTTTCCAATGGCGGGACGCTCATCATGACTGCCTTCGGCGGGACCGCGACCATTCTGGCGGTGATGGCCAGCGTCGCAACAGTGTCGAAGCGCGATTTCTCCGGGATGGGCAAATGGCTTCTGGCTGGCGTTGTCGTACTTTTACTGGCATCGGTAGCGAATATTTTTCTGGGCATGTCGGCCTTGTCGATCGTTATCTCCGTGATGGCTATCGCAATTTTTTCTGCTTACATCCTTTATGACGTGCAGCGGATCGTCAATGGCGGCGAGACCAACTACATCACCGCGACACTCAGTATTTATCTTAGCGTCTACAATATTTTCGCAAATTTGCTGGCACTTCTCGGCATCGGCGGCGGGAGCCGCGATTAAGCCGTCATTCCCCTCACCTGCCGGGCCGGGGCCGGGGGCCTTATGATCCGTCTCCGGTCTGTGGCGACGCGCTGCCAGGCGCTCGCCGCTCTGCTATTGAACAATGAAGCCTGCTAAATGAGTGCCGTTGGCGATGGCCGCGCATTGTCCCAACTCTTGCGTAAGCTGGCCGACGATGTTTCGCGCGATCGCATAGCCGTGGGGGACCTGCTTCACGCCTTGGGCGACAGGGCCATCGGCGCGCTGTTGTTCATTTTCGCGTTTCCGAATATCTTGCCAGTGCCGCCGGGAACGTCCGCCGTTCTTGGCGCACCCCTCGTTTTTCTTGCTGCCCAGCTCACATTCGGCATGCGGCCGTGGTTGCCTGGATTCATCAGTCGGCGCTCGATGCCGCGCACGGATTTCCAAGGAATGATCCGGCGCGTCGTCCCTTGGCTGGAACGCGCGGAAAAGCTGCTTCGCCCTCGTGCCAGCGTTCTGGCGCTTCCACCCTTCGAGTACATCGTCGGCGTGGTTTGTCTGCTGCTGGCCACTGTACTCGTTCTGCCCATACCTCTGGGGAATATGCTTCCGGCTCTTTCAATCAGCCTTCTTGCGCTCGGCCTGCTTGAGCGTGATGGCTACGCTATCGCACTAGGACTCATCGCCGCTACAATGTCAGCGGTGGTCGTATCAGGCGTCATCTGGGGCATTATAAAAGGTATCATTTTTATGATCTCAGGGGTCTTCGCCTAACTTCCCGCAACAGAGCGCATGGAAATCTATCCTCGGTACAATGGCTGCTAGTCGGCAACGTAGCCTTACACCTCATCAACTCGACAGGCAATTTAAAATGGAATGGTTCTTCGACCCAAACATCTGGGTAGGCTTGCTGACACTGGTAGTACTTGAGATCGTTTTAGGCATCGACAATCTCATCTTCATTGCCATCCTGGCCGAGAAGGTTCCACCCCATCAACGAGACAAGGCCAGGCTGATCGGACTCTCCCTGGCCATGCTCATGCGTCTCGGCCTTCTGACGATGATTTCGTGGATGGTCACGCTGACCGAACCGTTATTCGCGTTGATGGGAAAACAGATTTCCGGTCGCGACCTGATTTTGCTTCTTGGCGGAATCTTCCTATTGTTCAAGGCGACAATGGAATTGCACGAGAGGGTGGAGGGGAAAACTCACGTTCATAGCGGTCCACGGGTGTATGCAAGCCTGGGGGCTGTCATTGCCCAGATCATTGTGCTCGATGCCGTGTTCTCCCTCGACGCCGTGATCACCGCAGTCGGTATGGTTGAGGAACTGGGCGTGATGATGGCGGCCGTGGTCATTTCAATGGCAGTCATGATCTTTGCCTCGAAGCCGCTTACCCGATTCGTCAATGCCCACCCCACCGTGGTCGTGCTGTGTCTGAGTTTCCTGCTGATGATTGGCCTGAGTCTGGTCGCCGAGGGGATTGGATTCAAGATTCCTAAAGGGTACCTGTATGCCGCCATCGGTTTTTCCGTCGTCATCGAATTCTTCAATCAGCTTGCACACAGAAATTTTGCAAAAAAAGATGCGCATGTGCCGCTGCGCGAGCGTACGGCGGACGCTGTTTTGCGCCTGTTGGGTAACAGGACGCGCGCAGAGATCGATCAGGAATCGGATAGCGCAGTCGAGCATGTTGAGGAACCCGCATTCGACAGCGAAGAACGCAACATGGTCAGCGGTGTGTTGAGCCTGTCCCGGCGATCCGTGAGATCCATCATGACCACGCGATCGGACATGACCTGGGTCGATCTCAATGCCACTGCGCAGACGGTACGCCAGCAGATACTGGCGGCGCCTCACAGCTTTTTCCCTGTGTGCCGGGGCCAGCTTGATGAAATCGTCGGGGTAGCGCGCGCAAAAGACCTGATCGCTGATTTGTCGCTGCACGGGAAAATCGAGCTCGCCAGCATGCGTGAGCCGATTATCATGCCCGACTCGGTTGGCGTATTAAGGGTGATGGACACATTGAAGCGATCGCATGGACAATTGGTACTGATCGCCGATGAATATGGCACGATTCAGGGACTGGTGACGCCCATCGACATCCTGGAAGCGATCGCCGGTGAATTTCCGGATGAAGATGAGCAACCGGATGTTCAGTTTCTTGGCAATGATCAATGGCGCGTTGACGGCACAGCCGATTTGCTTTACCTCCAGCAGGTGCTGCACAGTGATGCCCTGGTATCCGATGACGACGAATACACGTCGCTTGCAGGGTTCATGCTTGAAAGGTTCAATACCCTTCCGCAAGCCGGAGAGAAGATCGAGGTCGACGGGCTGGAATTGAAGGTTCTGGAAGTGCTGGATCGCCGCATAGCCACTGTTCTTGTGACGCGCGCGCCTCTGGCAAGCGAGCCTGAAGAAAAATGAATACACCATCCCGGCGTGACCTGTTTTCGCGGCTGGGCCTCGCAGGGCGGCCCGTACCGAGGGGCGGCGATGAGCGCGGCCGTCGTCGCCGCGCTCTATTGAATCCCTGGTCGATCCGCGCGACCGCCATGGCGGCTGGTGCTTTTGATGAGGCGGCCAGGGCCGGCCAAGACCGCGCTCGAGCAGCACGACGCGAGGGTGACGCCGGCGCCAACGGTATGATCCTGCGCGTGCATGGAAGCGCCAACGCCAAGCAGTCGAAGAATAGTCTACAACGATGACTCCTACCGTCAGCTGGCTTGAAGCGGTACTGCTCGGCTTGATTCAAGGCCTGACCGAGTTTCTGCCGATTTCCTCGAGTGCGCACTTACGCATCCTCGGGCCGCTCCTTCCTTCCGGCGTCGATCCGGGTGCCGCGTTCAGCGCCATCACACAGATAGGAACCGAACTTGCCGTTGTCGTGTACTTCCGTGCCGATATTGTACGGATCGCCAGGGCATGGACGGCTGCCGTGTTGAATCGGGGACGGTTGACTTCCGACGCCCGATTGGGCTGGCTGGTTATCCTGGGCTCCCTGCCGATCGCACTGCTCGGACTTTTGTTCCAGAACGCGATTGAGTCACATCTTCGTAACATGTACTTGACGGCATTCATGCTGATCTTTTTTGGCGGGCTTTTATGGATGGCTGACCGGTACGGCGAGCGTGCCCGTTCACTTGATTCAATGTCCTGGCGTGACGGGCTGCTGTTTGGATTAGCTCAAGCGATGGCGCTGATTCCCGGAGTGTCACGCTCCGGCGGAACCATCACCGCAGGATTGTTGATGGGCTACAGTCGCGACGCAGCAGCCAGGTATTCTTTTCTGCTTGCCATACCCGCCGTATTCGCCTCCGGGCTGTTCCAGCTCTATAAAAGCTGGGGAGTACCAGGCCCCGTCAGCTCACAGGCGACGCTTCTTGCGACCTGCGTGGCCTTTTTGGTCGGGTATGGTGTAATTGTGGTTTTCCTGCGCATCGTCAGCAGCCGAGGATACTGGCCGTTTGTTATTTACCGCATTGTCCTCGGTATCGTGGTAGTCGGTCTTCTCCAAGCAGGTGTAATTTCCGCATGAAAAAATTCCGGATGACCTTGTTCAAGGATTCGCACAGCGAAGCGAAACAATGACACATCTTGATCCCACGACCCCGCGGCGGCATGCTCCACGCGACGCATGCTTTTCGTTGTGGTCGTTGCCGAGCTCGCGCTACAGATGTGGCGAAGCTCCAGTGTAGTTTTTTGTAGTGTTCGGCGCGATGATCGTCGCAGTCGCGCTACGCGAATTTTCCTCATCCTTGGAAAATTATCAGAGCTTGCCGCTTACTGCGGTTCGCCGTTGGCGTCGCCTGGTATTAATGCATATTAGTAATCGAAAAATGTCAGCGTAACAGCCACCGCGGCGCCCCTTCATGCCGCAATGCTGCCCTCATCCTCTCCTTTCCCATGATCGAATACTTCGCCTGTGAGCGAATGCAGGTTTTTCTGCCGGATCCTGGCTGCCGCGTCATCGTAGAAAAAGGGCAGGAAAGCATATCGGGTGCCACTGATTACCGGGGTGGCTTCGTGCAACAGCGAACACGAAAAAACCACGGCCCCTCCCGTCGGTGCCCGGTAGGTCTGCGGCCCGAATTCAGGAAAGCGCAGGTTGCCACCCTCGTATTCGCCGGCATTGAGGTTGATCGTGCAGGCAAATCGGCGGTGCGCCGTTCCCAACGTCGTGTTGTCTTTATGCGGCCGAAAAAGCCCGCCCTCCGTACTGTCATAACAAGCAACGACGTAGCGTTCCATGCGCGTGACCTGAAACTGGAACGCCCGACGAATCTCGGGCACCAGGCGGCGGAGCAGGCGGGCCCGGATCGCGGCCCGCAGCTTCTCGAACTGCGGCTGCGTGTCGAATGCAAAGTCCTTGCGTCGCTTGAAGCTGTTGTCCATGACCGCGACCGTTTTGCCATGTATTTCACGCATGAAGCCGGATGCTTCACCGCCCTCGCGCCGATATAGCTGGACCAGCTCGCTGCATAATTCAGGTTCGAGGACACGCGGCAGGATGAGCACCGGCGCGCATAACGGCGATGCGGCGTGATCGGCGACCGGCGGCAAGGTGGCCAGAATATGGTCCAGCGCCTGGTTATGCCGTTCAACTGGCAGCATGGGGATATGCGCCAGCACACGCAGCATTGGATCGAGCACCAGCGTGAACGGCTGGTATTGCATAGACTGGCCTTGCAGGCCGGTAGCCGACTCCAGGGCGCCATACGCATGACTGACCTTCCGATCAAAATCCCACAAATAGCGGATGCCTGGAATCGTATCGCGCAGCCGGCCGGCCGTTTCGTCAGACTGATCGATGCTCACGCCGAAAAAGCACAGCTTCGCGTCGTCGAAGCGCTGCGGCCGCGCATGAATATGCGCCACCGCCTGCTGTACGGATGGATGGGCTGCACTTCCGAGGAAACTCAACACCACATAGCGTCCCGCCACTGTATGGAAGTGGTAGCGCGGATTGCTTGAGGTTCGCGCTGAGAATTCCAGAGTCGGATCTCCAGGGAGCCAGTTCGATGATGTCATATGCATGTGGTTGAGTTGTACGGACACAGCCTGAAATCCATTGAACGATTCAGGCAATTGTTCTGCCGCGCCATGCCGGTACATCTGAACGGCTGTCGACGCAAGCAGGAACGTTCGAACGACCGCGGGCAGCACAATCGACATGGTGCTCCAGCCGGGTAGCCATTCAAAACAGTGTCGTATTTATTGGCATGAGGACGGCTGGCACTGGCATCCATGGCGATTTTACAGAAACCTGATGCGCGGCGGCCAACATTTAGATCATTGGTCTGCCAAACTGGGAATTGAACGCGATTTGTCTCGACAACCGTCGACAGCGCGGAGCCGTTCCAGGCATGTTGCTGGCGCCGCTACGTCCGCTCAAAGCGGCCAGAATCATGCGGGACGCGTACGATGACCGCTTACTTTCTGGCTCGGAAACTTGTGTACGTTATGCGCCGGAACATGGCGAAAGACGCATAGATACAAATGGTCAATCTGGTTAGTCTACATTCGTCGAAGCAATTTTCGTCACCACGGCTTCTGCATGCATCGGATATGGCGCGTTCCAGTCGGCTTAATGCACGCACTTCGCCACGTTACCTGGCACAAGCGGAGCAAGGGCTTGGAATCGACATGTCTATGCGTGTTGCATAGACCTATAAGCCCGGCATGCCGTTCACCAAATACCGATGGACATAGCCGGACAAAAAAACAGGAATCAACTAACCAAATGTTGGGGAGACACCCTTGAAAGAGAAATCGATTTGTGCAGCGATACGACTTCTATGTATGACCGGTCTGATCGGCGGCAGCACTGCATTTTGCCTGAGCGCCAACGCTCAGGAGGCAGGGATACAGCGAGTGGAAATTACCGGCTCGGCCATAAAACGCATCGCCAAGGAAGGGGCGCTGCCAGTTCAATTTCTGAGCGCGGCAGATATTCAAAAAACCGGCGCTAAAAGCGTTGAAGAGCTCGTTCAGTCGCTCTCATCAATGCAGGGCTTTACCACTGCATCGGAGTCCGTGAACGGCGGAGGCGGCGGTGTTCAAAACGCCTCGATCCACAGTATCGGAGCCGCTTATACGCTGGTATTGCTCAATGGCCGCCGGATCGCGTCCTACGGATCGGGCAGCGCCGTTAACCTTGCCAGCATTCCGATGAGCGCGGTCGAGCGCGTGGAAATTCTGACTGACGGCGCTTCAACCCTATACGGGTCCGATGCCATTGCCGGCGTCATCAATTTCATTCTCAAGAAAAACCAGCAGGATTTTCGATTTGATGCTGGCGTGAATCGGCCAGGAAAAAAAGGTGGAGGAAACTCCAATTTCTCGATGTCCAAAGGGTTCGGGGACCTCGACAAGGATGGGTATAACTTCCTGGTGACGTACGCTCATGACGCTCAACGTGAACTCAATGCGAAGGATCGTGATTTCGCAAAAACCGGACTGAGGCGCTTTACCGAAAACGGAAAGACGTATTCCACTTACCTTCTGGCGGCCAATACCGCACCGGCGTCGGCCACGTTGAGCCTCAAGGACAACACGGTGAAGATATTCTCGCCTGCTTACTTTAAAACCGGCGCCTGCGCTCCTGACACCGCATTTGTCGGTACGGCAGAGGACAAGTCGTGCTGGTACGACTACGCGGGGACTGTTCAGCTGGTTCCGAAGTCCGAGCGGGACAGTCTCTTCTCGTCTTTCAATATGAAGCTCAATCCTGACCTGAATGTTTTTGGTGAGCTTGTGCTCTCAAAATACAAGCAGACGGCGCGCTATGCGCCCGCTGCTCAGCGCCTGAGTCTGCCGTTGACCGGGGCTCTCTATACCAATGAAGTGTTGCCGTATCTTGGTAGCATTGGTGTGTCGCCAGGCGACGTGGGATCTGCTTCGATGAATATCCGGTTCACGGATGCCGGAGGCAGGACCAGGGACTATATTACAGATGCAAAGCATCTCGCCTTTGGCGCTTCAGGCATGAAGAATGGGTTCGATTACTCGGCATCGTTTACGCACTCCGAGAACAGTCAGGAAGCAAATTTTGTGGGCGGCTTCCTGAGCAAGAATGCCTATAACGACATTGTCGCTTCCGGTCAGTTCAATCCATTCGGTCCATCCGGTAGTTCGGCTGCTGTCCTGGCGCCGGCAATTTTGCATACCAACGAAAACAAGACCGAAGTAAAACTGGACAGGATCAGCGGGACGCTCAGCCACGCATTGTTCGACGCACCTGGTGGTACTTCCCAACTGGCGCTCAGCGGTGACTATGCGCAGCAACGTTACAATTCCATGCCGAGTCCAATCTCGCAGGGGGCGAACGCGCAACAGCCCAATTTTACCGACACCCCTTTGGGTGACTCGGCGGACCACCTGCCTGTCGCGGCCAAGCGCAGCAACTGGGGCGCTTCCGCCGAGTGGATGACGCCAGTGTTTAAGACGCTGGAAGTGACGGCCGCGGCCCGCTACGATGCGTATTCGGCCGTGAAAAACAGCATGGTCTTCGATCCCTCGGACGGCAAGCTGCTGCCTCCAGCGGAACAGGGCAATGCCAACAAGAAGGCGACCTACAAGCTCGCGTTCCGCTTCACTCCCGTCGACAATTTGCTGTTCAGGGGATCGTATGGGACGGGCTTCAAGGTGGCGAGCATGGACTCGATCGCTTCGCCGACCGTTCAGGCCGGCAATACTTCCGGGGCTTATGCTTGCCCTGTCAAAGCCCCGGATCCCCGCGCGGCGTACTGTACGGGAACGACGCAGCAGTACTTGCTCTCGGGCGGAAATAACCTTTCCGGAACAAGTGGCTTGCGGCCTGAGACGTCTGAGCAATTCGCAATTGGTGTTCGATTCGATCCGGTCAAGAGCTTGTCGCTAGGACTGGATTTGTGGTCGGTGAACATGAAGGACCAGCTGACGACCCTTCCGGAACAGTTTCCCTTCGCAGATCCGGTCAAATTCAACAACAATTTCTCCGTTGTCTATGATCAGGGTATCGGCGCCAACAAGCTGGTCACACTTCTTCCGACATTTAACCTGGCCGCAGCGCGATACCGCGGGATTGACTGGGACAACTCGTATTCAATGAAAACCGGCGTGGGCAAGTTCGACTTCAAGTGGAACGGCACCTACATGTTGAAATCCGAGGTCGACGTGCCTGGATCGCCCACGGAAAGCAGCGTTGGCCGGTTTGATGCGTACAACAACGTCACCGCGCGCATTGTGTCGCGGCTGTCGGCCAGCTGGGCCAGTCTTGATACTTACACCAACACCTTGGCGATCAATTTCCGCTCCGGTTATCACGACCAGGTGTTGACGGCGGACGACAACACCTTAAAGCTCGTCAACGATGACGGCACCTTGCCGGTCGGGTTCACCGGTCTCACACGTGACGTCAAAGCGTTTACGACCGTTGACTGGCAAACGCGGATTCAGCTGAAACAATACGCCAACCTGGGCATTTCCCTGGGCATTCGCAATGTGTTTGATGCAGAACCACCTCTCAGTATTCGTACTGCGGGCGGCGGAAATCAAGCGGGATTCGACGCGCGCTATGCGAATCCGTTGGGGCGTCAGTTCTACGTCACTGGCGGCGTCAGCTTCTAAAACAAAGGGAAGTGCTCCTGGAGCACTTCCCGCGTCAGTGAAGTTGTGGATCGTAACGGTTTTGGCAAGCTGAGCTTGCCAGTTCCCGCTATTTCCACCATCCAGACCGCCGCCGTCGCAGACTGCCCCCTCAGGCCATCACGGATACAAGCCGCGCACCTCGCGCGCCTGCAGCACGCGCGTGCACGCCACGACGAAGGCGGCCGTCCTCAGCGACACGTCCTTGTCCTGCGCCACCTGCCAGATGGCGGCAAACGCATCGCGCATGATGCGCGTCAGGCGGGCGTTGATGTCTTCCTCGCTCCAGAAAAAGCTCGAGAAATCCTGCACCCATTCAAAGTAGCTGACCGTGACACCGCCCGCGTTGGCGATCACGTCCGGCACCACCAGCACGCCATTCTCGCGCAGGATGTCGTCGGCCTCCGGCGTGGTCGGTCCGTTGGCGCCCTCAAGGATGATGCGCGCGCGAATCTGGG